>JAPYPT010000289.1 GCA_029937535.1 Alphaproteobacteria bacterium | reverse complement strand
TAATTTGGCGTTAGGCCCCATCGCCAAATTGCCGCATTGTTTGATCCAAGCCGTGGTATTTGCGATCATGAATAACGTGAGATCGGTCATATTCGGGAGACGACGATGCGGGTGATGCTGCTGGTGGCGTTCTTGGTGGGGCTGTCGGGGCCGGCGATGGCCGGCAAATACAGAGATTATGGAGTAGGGGCCGTCGAGGGATGTTACGGCCCGATGTTGCGCCAGGCCGCCGGAAGTGTCGAAAGCAAGGCGGCGGCGGCGCTGGGCGGGGTGATTTTTTGCAGCGGTCTCATGGTTTTTTACGCTCTTATTGGAAATTCACATGATTTCAGCCCGGACCGCCCCTATTCCGAAGGCTGGCTTGAAGGGCAAACCCAAAATACGTCGGCTGGCGGCACTTTCGAACAACGCGACGGCCCGTGAACAGGCGTCGCCGCCGGTAACAAAACAGTTCCGGTAATTTAGTTTATTCGACCCCAGCCGTGGCGCGGGTGGCTTGGCGCAGGATGGGGCGGTCGCCGGGGTCGGCGCGGTCGTAGCAATCGACGCCGCCCAGGGTGCGGTAGCAATAGGTTGCGGGCAGAACGGCCTGGCTGCCGTCGCTGCGGCAGATATCCTGACCATGGACGACACGGATAAACTCGCAATCCGATTGCACCAGCTTGGATACGGTGGCGTCCATCTCATCCACCAGCTTCACCGCCACGGCGGCGCAACCGGCGCCGTTCAGGGCCACCATTGCCAATAATGCGACCAATAACAGGTTTCTGAGCCAGCTAAACATCCTGGCATAACAACAGATCGCGATAAACGAAGGGTTAAGATTTCAACTGATCAATTCAGGCCGCGCATGCGGTCCCGCTGAACGCTCCAGGCGCGGGTCAGCTCGTCGTGAAATTCCGGGGCGGCGATGGCGATCAGGGCCTCGGCCCGTTCGTCGACGGATTTGTCCTTCAACCGCGCCGCGCCGAATTCCGTGACCACATAGTCAATATCGGCCCGGGGGCAGGAGATCGCGGAACCCGCCGTCAGGGTCGGCACTATGCGCGAGATCTTGCCCCCGGCGGCGGTGGCCGACAGCGCCAGGATGGAACGGCCGTTGTTGGCCATGCGGGCGCCACGGACGAAATCCACCAGGCCGCCGGTGCCGCTGATCTGGCGGCCGTCCAGGGTTTCCGAATTGGCCTGCCCGGTCAGATCCACTTCCAGAGTGGAGTTGATGGAGACGAAGTTGTCGATCTGCGCCACCACGGGCACGTTGTGGGTATAATCCGCGCCGCGAAAGACCACATCGTCACGGCCCGCGGCCCAGTCGAACACCCGTTTCGTGCCCATGGCCGCGCCGCAAATGAGAATATTGGGATCGATCGTCTTGCGGCTGCAATTCAGGGCGCCAACATCGACCAGATCGGCGACCTCGTCCGTCACCATGCCGCCGTGCAGGCCAAGGTCCCGGCGGTCCTTCAGGCCGGTCAGGATGGCGGCGGGCACCTTGCCGATGCCGATCTGGATGCAATCGCCGTCGTGGATCAATGCCGCCACCTGTTGCCCGATGGTTTCGATCACCGGGGCCAGCTCTCCGGTGGGTAGCTCGGGCAAGGCGCGGTCCGTGTGGACCACGTAATCAAGGCGGTCAAAGGGAATTTTCGGGCTACCGGGGGGCGCCGGCATGGTGGCGTTGACCTCGGCCACCACCAGTTTCGCCTTGTCCAGCATCAAGGGCACGAAGTCCACGGAAAGGCCCAGGCTGCACATACCATTCTCATCCGGTGGCGCGACCTGCATCAGCAAAATATCCACGGGTGGATGGTTTTTCATATAGCTGCAAATGCCGCTGTAATGCAGGGGCAAAAACCGCACCTTGCCGGCCGCGAACGAGGTCCGCAATTCAGCCTGAACAAAAAACGCCGTCATGGAAGCTTCGTCATGGAAGGCCGAAAAATCGGTCCGGTTGATGCCCGGAACCAGGCAGGACAGATAATGCACGCCCCGGCTGGCCTCTCCCGCCGCGGCCAGGGCCTGGCCCAGCGCCAAGGGTTCCCCCACCGCGCCCTGGACGAAGACAGTCTGGCCCGGTCGCAGCATGGCGGGCAATTCGGCGGCTGTGATTGTTTTTGGCATGGCAATCCCGTGACACTGTACAATTCAGTTTTGCGGTAGTGTATAGCCTTGGGCAGGAGCAAAGGTAAGGGCCAAACAAATGGACGCTATTGAAGACTTCGTCGCACATGTCACCGCCACCACCATTGATGACGTGCCCGAGGCGGCGATCAGGGCCGCCAAGACCTTTATTCTGGATAGTTTCGGCGTCGGTCTGTCGGGCGGCGGCGGCCCCTGGGTTGATGAAATGATCCAGGTCACGGCCCTTTGGGGCCAGGGCGACGATGCCCGCGTCTGGGGCCATGGCCAACCGCTGCCGGCGCCGGCGGCGGCGCTGTGTAACGCCTATCAGATCCACAATGCGGAATTCGACTGCGTCCACGAGGGCGCCGTGGTGCATTCCATGACCGTGCTGCTGGGCGGCGCCATGGCGGTCGCCGAGCGGGACGGCGGCTGCACGGGCCGGGATTTGCTGCTGGCCGCCATTCTGGGCGTGGACGTGGCCTGCCACATCGCGGTGGCGGTCACCACGGGCTTGAAATTCTTCCGGCCCGGCACCGCCGGCGCCTTGGCGGCGGTCACCGCCATTGGCAAGCTTAAGGGCTTCGACAACGAGACCTTGCGCCATGCCTATTCCATCGCCTACGGACAAATGTGCGGCACCATGCAGGCCCATACGGAAGGCTCGGCGCTGTTAGGCATGCAGGTCGGCTTCAACGCCCGCAATGCCGTCGTCGCCTGCGACATGGCGGCGGCCGGGCTGCAGGGTCCGCGCAATATCTTGGAAGGCCCGTTCGGCTTTCTCCGGCTGTTCGAGGGCGATTACGACCCTGATGTGCTGCTCGCCTCCCTGGGCAAGACCTGGCGGGTCAGCGAATTGTCCCACAAACCCTACCCCTCGGGGCGGGCCACCCATGGTATCGTCGATGGCTGCCTGCGCTTGCAGCGGGAACACGGCTTCGCCGCCCAAGAGATTGAACGTATCGAGGCGGCGGTGCCGCCCCTGATCCATCATCTCGTGGGCCGTCCGTTCGAAGACGCCATGACCACCAACTACGCCCGCCTGTGCGCCATGTACGTGACCGCCCATGCCCTGTACCGCGACGGCATCGGCGTGGATGCCTATGATGACGATGCGCTGACGGACCCCGACACCGCCGACCTGGCCCGGCGCATTCATATTACCATCGACGATAATCCGGACCCCAACGCCCTGGTGCCGGTGACGATAACGGTATCGATGAAATCCGGCGCCCGGCATGCCATAACCATCACGGATGTGTACGGCAGCCCGGCCAATCCCATGACCCATGCCGCCCATTTGGAGAAGTTCCGCAACAACTGCGCCGCCGCGCCACGGCCCCTGGCGCCCGGAAATGTCGATGCCTTGATCCATATGGTGGAAGATCTGGAAAAGCTAGATGATGTCACCAAATTGGTGGATCTCATGATGCCCGGCCAAGGGTGAAAGCAATGACCGATCTGACCGCGCTGGATATCACCGATGCCGCCGCCGGGCTGGCGGCGGGAGATTTCGATGCCGTGACCCTGCTGGAGGCCTATCTGAACCGCATCGGCCAACATGAAGACAGCCTGAACTGTTTCATCACCTTGTTGGCGGGGCCGGCGCGGGAACAGGCCCGCGCCGCCGATCAGCGCCGGACCGGGGTTGGCCGGCTATCTCCCCTGGACGGCATTCCCATCGCCCTGAAGGATAATATTGATCTGGCCGGGGTCCCCACCACCAATGGCATGGCGAAATTCCGCACACCGGAGCGGGACGCCGCCGCCGCCCAGCGCCTGCGTCAAGCCGGCGCGGTGATCATTGGCAAGGTCAACATGCATGAAGGGGCCCTGGGCGCGACAACCAACAACCCGCACCACGGCCCGACCCACAATCCGTGGCGCAAGGGTTATACGCCGGGCGGCTCCTCGGGCGGTTCGGCGGCGGCGGTCGCGGCCCGGTTTTGTGCCGGCGCCCTGGGCACCGATACCATGGGTTCCGTGCGCCTGCCGGCGGCCTATTGTGGTCTGTACGGACTAAAACCCACCCATGGCCTGATCTCCACCCGCGGCGTGGTGCCGCTGAGTTACGGCTTGGACCACGTGGGCCCGCTGTGCCGTTCAGGCCGGGATTTGGCCCTGATGCTGGCCGTTTTAGTAGGCCATGACCCCGACTGCCCGGAATCGATTCCGACCCAGGATGCCTTGCGTTCCAGTCCTGTGGATCTGAAGGGTTTGCGGTTTGCCGTACCCTTGAATGCCGACGTCACGGCCTGTGAAGACGGCATCTGGAAAGATTTCGAAGGCCATGCGGCTAATCTGGAGCGGCATGGCGCCGTGCGCGTCGATTGCCAGCTACCCAAACCCGATCCCACCGGCAGCCGCCTGGCGGGCCTGTTGATTTCCGAGGCCGAGGCCGGCCATGCCCTTGAAGCGGAAATCCTTACCAATTCCAATGATCTCTCGGTCGGTTTCCGCAAGATGCTGGATTATGGCCGGGGGGCGCCCGCGCATCGGCTGGTCACCGCGCAAAGGCATCTGGCGGCGGTGGGAGTGCAGGTCCGTGCATTGTTTGACAAAGTCGATTTATGTTTGCTGCCCACCGCGCCCCAGGCCGCCTTCTCCTTCGAACAATCCCCGCCACCCGGCCAGGCCGATTTCACGCAATGGGCCAACCATGGCGGCTGTCCGGCGCTCAGTCTGCCCTGCGGCCTGACGCCAGACGGCCTGCCCCTGGGCCTGCAATTGATGGCCCGGCCCCTGGCCGATGGCCAATTATTGGCCATGGCGGAAGCGATCGCGCCGTTGCTGCCCCGACTGCCCGAACCCGGCTTAACGATTGAGGTATAGACCACGCCGTCCGGCCCGGTCCGTTGTGGCGTGAATTTTGTTGTTTCCCGTGCTATTTGGCCGCTTGCCCCCAGGGTAAGCGCGGGCTAGATTGGCCGACTTTTTCAAATGCCGCTGCCCTGGTGAATGCCGCCGGGATGGGCGGTTACAAGTGGTGGAGTGAGCCCGCGTGGCCGATGTATTCCAGGAAGTCGACGAAGAAATCAGACGTGACAAGGCCATGGTGCTGTGGCGCAAGTACGGCATCTACGCCATCATTGTTTGCGTCGCCATCGTGGTCGGTACCGCCGGCCGGGTTGGCTGGCGGGAATACAAGATCGCCCAACGGGCGGAGGAATCCAGCCGCTACGTGATCGCCGCGCAACTATTGCAAAATGGCAAGACCGCCGCCGCCATCACCTCGTTCCAATCCCTCGCGGAAGACGCCAGCACCGGCTACGGCGTGATCGCCAAATTCCAGGCCGCCGCCGCCCGGATCGATACCGGCGATCAAGCCGGCGCCATAATCGAATTCGACCTGCTCGCCGCCGATGACGGCATCGACCCCATCTTTCGCGGCCTGGCGAAATTACAGGCCGTCATGCTGCTGATTAACGGTGGCGCGACGGAAGATCTAAATCGCCGCATTGGTGAATTGGTGAGTCCGGGATCCAACTGGCGCTATTCCGGTTTGGAAATGCAGGCTGTCCTGAAACACCGGGACGGCGATGTGGCGGGCGCCCGCGCCGCCTTCAAGGCCCTGTCCGAGGATGCCGCCGCCCCTGATGGCATGCGCAACCGCGCGGCCCAAATGCTGGCGGCCCTGGGAGGGGAGGGTTAGGCCGGTGCGCTGGCGCAGCCTGTTCCCGAACCCGGTTCTCCCAGTCGTACTCGTGGCCGGGGCTCTCTTGCTGTCGGCCTGCGAAACGCCGGAGTGGCTGGGTGGAAGCCAGGATCCGCCGTTGCCGGGCGAACGCATCTCGATCCTGCAGCTCGATAAGGCGTTGGAGCCCGATGCCGCCATCGCCGATCTGGACGTCCGCCTGCCGAGGCCCTGGCGCAATCCCGATTGGCCCCAGGCCGCCGGCTTTGCCAATCACGCCATGCACCACCTTGAAGTGGGCGACGACCTGACGCGCGCCTGGAAAATCGATATTGGCGAAGGCTCGGGCAGCGAGACCAAACTTTTGAGCCCGCCCGTGGTCATGGGCGGCCGCATTATCGTCATGGATGCCGAAGCCACGGTATCGGCCTTCGATGCAACCCTCGGGACCGGAATTTGGAGCCGGGAATTGACCCCCGAAGACGAAGACGAAGGCGTCATCGGTGGTGGCGTCAGCGTTGATAACGGTGTCGTTTACGCCACCACGGGCTATGGCTATGTCCACGCGATGTCGTTGGAAAATGGCAAGGAAGTCTGGCGCCGGCGCATTGGCACGCCCATGCCCGGGCCCCCGACCGCCATTGACGGACGGGTCTTCGTCATCACCTATGAC
>JAPYPT010000288.1 GCA_029937535.1 Alphaproteobacteria bacterium | reverse complement strand
GTCCGCGCCTCCATCGTATTGGCGGGCTTGGGCATTGCCTCGGCCATCTCCGTGATCATGGTGGCGCAATTCGATGACCGCTGGCCGTTCTGGGCCATCGTCATGGTCTCGACCGCCGTGGGGGCCACCGCATCCAGTTGGACCGGTGTATTCTTGGCCGAGGTCGCCCGCGCCGCGCCAAGTGGTCAGGTCAGCGCCGCCACGGGGGGCAGCATATTTTTCACCTATTTCGGCCTGGTGGTGGGACCGACGGTTTTTTCCGCACTGATCGCCCTTGGCGGCTCCTACCAATTGGGATTTTATGTCATCGCGGGCGCCATTTTCCTTGCCTCGCTGTCGATTTTGCCGCGCCGCGACAAAGTGCCCCGTGCGCAGGGTTCTTCATAGACCGCTAAGAATACCCTGTTATAAGGCTGCCATGTCAGCACTTGCACAAACTATCCCCGATCGTGAATTCGATCAGGCGGACCAGCCCCTGTTCATGGTCATGGGCGGCGAGGTCCATGATCCGCGCGGGACGGAATTCATCGATCTGGGAGCCCTGGATATCCGCGGCGTCTTCCCCACCTATGAAGACGCCTTCACCGTCTGGCGCGGCGCGGCACAAGCCACCGTGGACCGGGCTTTTATCAAATACATGATCGTTCGCCTGCGCTGAACGAGCCGGCTTTTTCACGCAATCCCGCTACTCTTGTCTTCCCAATAGCGGTCCTTCAACAAACGTTTATAGAGCTTGCCCGTATCGAGGCGGGGCAATTCGGCCTCGAAATCGATCGAACGGGGCACTTTGTAGTGTGCGAGGTGTTCTTGCGCATAGGCCAGGATCTCGGCCGCCAGATCATCCGAAGGCGCTGTACCGGGGGCCGCCTGCACCACGGCCTTGACCTCTTCGCCGAAATCCGGGTTCGGCACGCCGAAGACGGCGACGTCGGCGACCTTTTCGTGCATGACGATGCAATCCTCGATCTCTTGGGGATAGATGTTGACGCCACCGGAAATGATCATGAAGCTTTCCCGGTCCGTCAGGTGCAGGAAACCATCTTCATCAAGGTAGCCCACATCGCCAAGCTTGGTCCAAAACGGGTGCTTGGGATGGGTCGCCGCTGCGGTTTTCTCCGGATCGCCATGATATTGAAACGGCATCTCGTCACGCTCAAAGAAAATTGATCCCGTCTCACCCACCGCCAGTTCAACGCCCGCCTCGTTACAAATCTGCAGGACGCCCAATATGGGAATGCCCACCGTACCCGGATGGGCCAGCCATTGTTCGCTGTTGCAAACGGTCAGACCGTTCAGTTCGGAGCCGCCATAATATTCATGGATCATGGGGCCCCACCAATCGATCATTTGGCGTTTTACGTCCGTCGGGCAAGGTGCCGCAGCATGAATAGCGACCTTATGGCTTGAGAGGTCATGTCCGGCCCGATCCGCCGCATCAAGTTTCAGCATGCGGATAAACATGGTGGGCACCCATTGGCTATGGGTTATCCGGTGCTTTTCGATCAACCGCAGGGAAGCCACCGCATCGAATTTCTCCATAATCACGTTGGTTCCGCCCAGACTGTGAATGGCGGCGGTAAAACCCAGGGGCGCGGCGTGATACAGCGGCGCGGGCGAGAGATAAATGCTCTCCGGTCCGGCGCCATAGAGCTGGCCGACAAGATGGTCAAGCATGGACGGCTGATCGAACCCTTCGCCGCTCAACGGGCGTTGGATGCCCTTGGGCCGCCCCGTGGTACCGGAAGAATAACCCATGAAATCTCCACGCGGCTCGTCCCCCAAAGGGTCGGTGGGTTGCGCCGCGATGACGTCCTCATAGCTTTCATAACCGGACACTACGCCATCGACCATGAGGCGCATGGGGCAGGCGCCGATTTCGGGCAGCAAATCTTCTGCAATTCCCGCCATGCCGGCGGACGTGACAATGGCTTTCGCGCCTGAATCATTGACGATATAGGCGACCTCTTCCGCCGTGAGAAACTTGTTCACCGCGCACAGATACATGCCTGACCGCACCGCCGCCCAGTAAACTTCGTGGTAGCGGATATGGTTTTCCATGAACAGCGCGACAACATCCCCCGGCCCCAGGCCGGATGCGCGCAGGTGATGGGCCAGGCGGATGCTTCTTTCGTTCATCTCGCCATAGCTCAAGGATTGTCCCGAGCCGGCCATGATGGTGGCAATCTTCTCCGGGTTGGCGGCGGCATGCTCGGCCATGGGCATAACTGCGTCTCCTTTCCCAATTCAATGGAGATTGTTTTCGAAGAAATATGTTTTGGCGCCTACGGTATTGCCACCGCCGCCGCCGCCATGGGCAAGCCCGCAACATCGGCGCGCATGCGATAGACCGTGCCGGCGTCGTCACGGTCCGTGCCCCGGCTGCCCGTGACGATATAGAAATCCAGCAAATCCCTGCCGCCGAAACAAACGGAGGTGATCATGGGCAGGGGGCAGGGAATACTCCGGCGCAGGCTGCCGTCGGGCTCGAATACATCAACCCGGCCGCCATCGGCCATGGCGACCCAGACGCTGCCATCGACCGCCACGGCCAGGCCGTCGGGGGTAATATCGCCCACCTCGGCGAAGCTGCGGTGGGGGCCCAAATCGCCGTTCTCCGCCACGTCATAGACGCGGACCCGGTTGCGGCGGGATTCGGCATGATAAAGCTTGGTCCCATCGGGGGAGACACCCAAGCCGTTGGTCAACATCACATCGCCGCCCACTTTGCGGGCGCTGCCATCCAGATCGATCAGGAACAAATCCGCCGGTTTCGGCGTGTCGTCGCTGCCCACGGGGCGGAATGACAGGGCGCCGGCATAGATGCGGCCCTTGGCATCCGTGGTGATATCGTTGAAACCGATCCAGCCGCCGTCGGGATTATCGGGCAAAATGACCTGGGTCGCGCCGCCATCCGCCGGCTTCAGGGAAATGTTACGGCCCGATACCACGATGCCGCCATTCTCGTGCAGGGTCATGCCGCCGATGCCCCGGCGATGTTCGATGATTTGGGTGACGGCATCATCCAATCCAACGCAAAAAACACCGCCGTTGATGACATCGGAATAGATCAGACCCCGGTCATCGTCCCATACCGGTCCTTCGATCAAACCATATCCCGTCGCGAGCTCTTCCATTTTGGCGTGCCTCCAAGCATTATTCTTATTCTGCCGCCAAATCATCCCCCGCCAGGGCGCGGCGCACAAGGGCCGCGGTTTCGGCAATGCCGTACAGGGCGGCGAAGGAACCAAAGCGCGGGCCCTGACTTTGCCCGAACAGCACTTCATACAGCGCCTTGAACCAATCGCGCAGGTTCTCGAATTCATGCGCCTTGCCAATCTCGTAGACCTGGTTCTGGATATCCGATCCCGACAATTCCGGCGCCATGCCTTCCAAGGCCACCACCAGATCATCCATGGCCGCCCGCTCCTGGTCGGTGGGTTGGCGGTATTGTTTGTGAGGCTTCACGAAATCCCGGTAATAGTTGATGGCGTATCCCACCAGGGCATCTAGCTTGGGATGGCTCTCGGGCATGGCGCCCGGCGCGTAGCGGGAGATGAAACCCCACAGCACGTCCGGGTCCTCGGAATGACAAGCACCCGCCAGGTTCATCAGCAAGGCGAAGGTCAGGGGGACGTCTTCTTGCGGGGGCTCGCCGCCATGAATGTGCCAGGCCGGATTGGCCAGCTGTTCCGCCCTGTCCTGGCTTTCATAACCATCCAGAAAGCGCAGATAGTCGTCGGCGGCGCGGGGAATAACATCGAAAAACAGCCGCTTGGCCCGGCGCGGCTGTTGAAACATATAGAGCGACAGGCTCTCGGGCGCGGCATAGCGCAGCCATTCGTCGATGGTCAGGCCGTTGCCCCGTGACTTGGAAATCTTCTCGCCATTCTCGTCCAGGAATAATTCATAGGTGAAGCTCTCGGGCGGACGGGCGCCGAGAATGCGGCAAATCTTGGACGACAGGCGCACGGATTCGATCAAATCCTTGCCCGACATTTCATAATCAACATCCAGGGCGAACCAGCGCATGGCCCAATCCGCCTTCCATTGCAGCTTGCAATGCCCGCCCGTGACCGGCACCTCGACCTTTTGGCCCGCGGCATTTTCATAGACCACGGTGCCCGCATCCAGGTTCCGTTGCAAAATCGGCACCTGCAGAACCTTGCCCGTATCCGGACAGACGGGCAGGAAGGGGCTGTAGGTGGCGCGGCGTTCGGGCCCCAATGTGGGCAGGATCACGCCCATGACCTTGTCGAATTCCCGCAGCACCGTCAGCAGCGCGGTATCGAATCGGCCGGATTGGTAACAATCCGTTGACGAGACGAATTCGTATTCGAAACCGAACTGGTCCAGAAAAGCCTGCAGGCGGGCATTATTATGGGCGCCGAAACTTTCGTGGGTGCCGAACGGATCGGGCACCTTGGTCAGGGGCATCTCAAGATACTGGCTCAACATCTCCTGGTTCGGCACATTGTCGGGCACCTTGCGCAAGCCATCCATGTCATCGGAAAACGCCACCAGGCGGGTCGGAATATCGCACAATTCCGCGAACGCCCGGCGCACCATGGAGGTGCGCGCGACCTCGCCAAATGTGCCGATATGCGGCAGGCCCGAGGGGCCATATCCGGTCTCGAACAACACGTGGCCCTTGGCCGGCGTCTGCCCGTTCACCCGTTTCAATAGCGACCGCGCCTCTTGAAAGGGCCACGCCTTGCTCTCGGTCGCGATTTCGATATCTCTGGTCATTTCACTCTGTCCTTGCGGGGCTGGGACATTAGGGAAATATGCCGCCACGTCAACTAGTGGTGAGCCGCCCCATCCGAGCCTATGATACCTCCGCCATGACATCACCCAGCCAAAATTTTACCGCTCCGGCCATGGTCGCGGGCGCCCGCCTGACCATCTGGTTGAGCGCGGATGGCGAGGTCGAGGAACTGGACGGTGCGACGGCCCTTACTAGGGCCAAATCCGAAATCCCCTTGGTCTGCCATGCCCCGGCCACGGCACGCCGTTTAGGGGCCGGCCCGCTGGCGGCGTTCGATGTTTTGGAGCTGTTCGCCTTTACCCGGCCGGCGCAGTTTTGCCTGCCCACGCCGGGCGGGCTGGCCACAGCCCTGAACCTGGCCCCGCCCGGCGATGCCACCGACGGCGCCGTGACCTTGCAGCAGGCAGCCGCGGCGTTACTGGGGGAACTCGCCGCCACGAAGGAAAACCGCGAGCGCCTGGGCGCCCTGGCCATGACCATGGCGCAAGGGGGTTGGCGCTGGGGCGGGGCGGTTCTTGGCGCCCTGGGCGTACCGGCGGAGAGCACGGGCGGGGCCTTGAACGCCTGGCAGCGCCTTCCCGAACGGGAAGACGGGCCCAACCCGCCGCCGCCAACCGACCACGCCATCGACGCCGATGCCGCCCGCGCCCAGTTGGCGGAATTGATCGGCGGGGAGGCAGAAGACCGGCCCCAGCAATTTGACTATGCCGCCGCCGCGGCAGGGGCCTTCGTGCCGCGCCAGGAAGTTGACATGCCGCGTCTTGTGCTGGCCGAGGCCGGCACGGGCGTGGGCAAGACCCTGGGCTATATCGCGCCGGCCAGTCTGTGGGCGCGCAAGAATGGCGGCACGGTCTGGCTGTCCACCTACACCCGGAATTTGCAACGGCAGATCGATGGCGAACTGAACCGCCTGTATCCCGACCCGGAACAAAAACGCCGCAACGTGGTGGTCCGCAAGGGCCGGGAAAACTACCTCTGTCTGCTGAACTACGAAGAGGCCACCCGGGCCCTGGCCACGGCCCCCGGCGGCACGGTAGCCCTGGGCCTGATCGCGCGCTGGGTGGAACATAGCCGGGACGGCGACATGGTGGGCGGCGATTTTCCGAGCTGGCTGGCGACCCTGTTCGGCGGCGGCACCATCGCCGCCCTGACCGACCGGCGGGGCGAGTGCATCTATTCCGCCTGCCGGCACTATTCCAAATGCTTTATCGAACGCAGCCGCCGGGAGTCCATGAACGCGGAAATCGTCGTCGCCAACCATGCCCTGGTGATGATCCGCGCCGTCTTGGAAGCGGGCAGCGGGCAACTGCCCCTGCGTTACGTCTTTGATGAAGGACACCATGTCTTTGATGCCGCCGACAGCGCCTTTTCGGCCCATGTGGCGGGCAGCGAGGGGGCGGAACTGCGGCGCTGGATACTGGGAGCCGAAGGCGGCGGCCGGGGGCGGACGGGCGGCCGCGCCCGTGGCCTGGAAGCCCGGATTGGCGACCTGGTCGGCGACGATGACGGTCTCGCCACGCAACAGAATATCCTGCGCGGCGCCCGCGCCCTGGCCGGAGCCGGTTGGCTGACCCGCCTGGCCGAAAATGACGCCCGCGGCCCCATGGAAGGGTTTTTGGCCCAGGTCCGCCATGTGGTCCTGGCCCGCGTGGACAATGACCGCTCCCCCTATGGC
>JAPYPT010000287.1 GCA_029937535.1 Alphaproteobacteria bacterium | reverse complement strand
TGTACTCCAAACAATCTGCAAGATTAAATGGTGTGAAGGTGTGAGTCCACTTGCAGCGACACGGCCTCTTACACGGCGATTAACCTGGTCTGGCCGGGTAGTACGTCGGGCGTTACGCCGCACATTCCGGTCATCGACAAATCGAGAGACCAAAACCGTGTATTTTATTCTGCTTGGAAATAGTCGGTGTAGGCGAACAGTCCCGGCATGCCGCCGGTATGCAGAAAGACGACGGTCTGGTCTTTCGTGAAGCGGCCCTGGCGGACCAGATCGACCAGGCCGGCAAAGGCTTTGCCGGTATAGACGGGGTCCAGGATCAGCCCTTCCAGCCGCGCCGCCAGGCGGACTGCCGCGCGCATCTGTTCCGTCGGCAGGCCATAGGCGGGACCGGCATAACCTTCGACGATATGCAAGGTATCCTCGTCCGGAGCTGCTTTCCGGCCCAAATGGTCCAGCGTCGCCTGGGCGATGTCCCGTACTTTTTTGGTGAGTTTCGTTGCATCCGCCGTGATATCGATGCCAAGAATCTGGGTCCGGCTGTCCGAAATTTGCATGCCCGCGATCAAGCCGGCCTGGGTGCCGCCGCTGCCCGAGGCGAGGACCAGATAGTCGATGGTTTCGCCCATGGCGCCGGCCTGCTCCGCCAATTCCAGGGCGCAGGCAACATAGCCCAAGGCGCCCGTGGCGTTGGAGCCGCCGCTGGGTATGACATAGGGGTTTTTGCCTTGTGATTTCAGGGCCCGCGCCATGCGCCCGAGGGCCTTGTCCCGGTCGGTTCCCGGGGGCAACAGATGGACCTGGGCGCCCAGCAGGTGATCCAGTTGTACATTGCCGGAAATATCGTAGGCGGGATCGTCCCAGGCCACGGCCGGGGCCAAAACCAGATGGCAGGACAGCCCGGCACGGGCCGCCGCCGCGGCGGTCTGGCGGACGTGGTTCGATTGCACGCCGCCGGTAGTCACAAGCGTATCGGCGCCCTGGGCCAAGGCCTCCGCCAACAGGAATTCCAGTTTGCGGGTTTTATTGCCGCCCAGGGCGAGGCCGGTGCAATCGTCCCGTTTAACCAGAATGCGCGGTCCACCCAGATGTTCGCCAAGGCGCGGCATGAGCTCGAGCGGGGTTGGCAGGTGGGCGAAGGATTGGCGGGGGAATTGGGATAATACCATGTGGCGGCCTCACGCGAATAAGCTGGATGATAAAACGAACTCGTTGGGTACTTTTAGTAAATGAGATGGGCACTCACGGCAATCGCTGCTGCCGAACCCGGGCACCGGCAGGCAAACGCCGCTGTGGTTGTTGATGCGCCGGCGCAGTTCGCATTCCGATCCTTCGGTCCGGCACAGCACGTCCAAAACCTGGCCATTGGCGGTCAAATGATCCACGTGCCAATGGGGCCGCTTGTCCTGGCGCAAATGGCGGCCAACGCGGGCCGCCAGACCGCCAGGGCCCCGCGCGCTGCCGCAATAGACGTAATTACCGGGCGCAAGCGTGGGCCGGGACAGCCGCGCGATGGGCAGCTCAAGCGGCCGGGCCAGACCGATCAACAGGACATAAGCGCCGGGCGCCTCCGGCAGGTCGAATGCGCGGACCATTTGCGGTGAGCCTAGTCCGCTTTGTCTCCGGTCTTGCGGATGGTCACGACGGAACCCGCGATGACGAAGGCCACGCTGCCGTTGGAGGCATTGTAGGTCCAGGTTTCCAATGGGCCGAGTTTGGAGATATCGTCGGGTTTGCCCAAGGCATCGCGCAGCGCCGCCTTGTCTGAAATATCTTCGGTCTTGGCCAGGATTTCCGCCTTGCTGTCCTCGAAGCAACCCGTCAACAGCGGGATGGCGATGACCAGGGCGCATAGTTGTTTCCAGTTCCGGCGCATCGAATTCATCCTCTCCAATTCATTAAGGCGCCTCTATCGCGCCTGTTTGACCGCATCCAATAGAATATCCAGCACCAGGCCGGTGGCCTTCTGTACCAAGACCACATTGTTGTCGATGATCACCCGCTCTGTCCCCTCCGGCGCGGCGGGCAGGTTGTGATCCAGATCCGCCGGCAAGGCGCGCTTCGCCAACCCAGGTGGCAGCCGTTTCCGTTTGGCCAGACCCGGCGGCAGGCCTCGTTTTTTCCCAAGGCCGGGGGGTTGGCCTTTCTTGCCACGCTTGTGCTTTTCCTTCTTTCCGTGGCGCTTTTTATGATAGCCCTTGCCGCTCTTGGGGCCGCGCTTGGCGCCCTTGCCGGCTTTGCCCTTGCCCTTGCGATATTGTTCATGGCTGTCGCGGCTATCGGCCGTTCCGCTGTTTCGTGACGCAAAATACTCGCGGATCAGGCGTTTTTCCACCTCTTGGAATATGACCTCTGTCAGGTCGACCGGCTTTGCCTTGCCGGGACCGGCGATGACGCAGACTGCGACGACAAATAGTGCTGCTCGGCTCCATCGTTTGAAAGATTGCATGGTCTTTCTCCGAATTACGTCATTGGTATCGGCAACAGCGCTATCAGGCGCATTATCAACCGCTGTGCCAGCGCGCCGTGTAGGCCTCCCCCGCCCGGTCGATATGGCAGCAGTGGGGCGGGCCGAAATGGGCCGGCATCAACAAGGCGCCACGATCGACACAATAGTCCAGAACCTTGCGCCGTGATACCCGCGCCTCATCGGGCAGGATACAAAACCGGCTATTCCAATCGGGCAGGTAGACTTGCAGGGGATGGTGCAGGATATCGCCCGAAAAGATAGCTGCCTCCGATCCCGATTCCAGTTTCAGGGTGACGTGACCCGGCGTATGCCCAGGCGCCGGTTCCAGCAACAGACCGTCGCCCAGCACATGGTCGCCATCGGTCATTTCCGCCAAGCCCGCTTCCACGATGGGCAGAACAGAATCATCGAAACTCTGCCGGTCCATGTCATGGGCATTGGCCTGGAAATGTTCAAACTCCGTGCGGGAGAAAACATATTTGGCGTTGGGAAAGGTGGGGACCCAGCGGCCGTCGCGCAGTTGCGTATTCCAGCCCACATGATCCACGTGCAAATGGGTGCACATGACCATGTCGATATCCGCGGGCTGGAAACCGGCCTCGGCCAGGCGTTCGAGATAGGGGCTTTGCGCCTGGTGCCAGCGCTGCGCCGGCATGCGGTCCTTGTCGTTGCCGATACAGGTATCGATCAGTACCGTCAGGCCGTTCATCTGCACCACCCATGAATGCATGTTCAACAGCGCCGTCATCTTTTCCGGATTAACATAGTGGGGCACCAGCCAGTCCTTGTGGGCCTCGAACACCGCGTCATCCCACTCGGGGAACAGGGTGGACAGACGGAACGCCGGCCCCGCCATTTCCTCGATCCGGCTCACCCGCGCCGCGCCGATGTCTTGATGAGAGATGGGATTGTTCATGCCGCTGCCTCCGGTTGTTTCTTGATATAGGGTTGTAGCAGCCGGCAAACGCCGTCGGCCGTCAGAATAATGCGGTCCTCGTGCTGCACCCGGGCGCGGATGAAGGCGAAGCCGTCATCCATGTGGGTTACCTCCGTCGTGCCCTCGATCCATTTGTCCAGGGGGCCGACTGAAATGTACTCCACATTCATGGCAATCGTGGTGGCGTAACGCCGCGAGATCCCGGATGCCGCGCGGCCGATAATATCATCGGCGAAGGTGAACAGGACGCCGCCATGGACAATGCCGTTGGTGTTGTCATGCACCGCCCTGGAATGAAAACCATTGATGAAGCCGCCGTCGGCCCGGCGGCGGTAATACACGGGGCCGCATAGCCCCGGAAAAGCGCCCTGGTCGGGGAAGGGCTGAAAGCCCTCGGGCGCGGTTGGGCGGTCAGCGCCGGGCGGTTGAGAGGTCGGCGCGGCCCCAACGTAGGCCCCCGGTTCAATTGGCGCGAACAATTTGCAACAGCCGTCAGCGGTCATCAGGGTGCGGTGGCCGGTAAACAGGCGCACCCGCAAAAAGACCATGGTGCGGGTGATGCGCTGAATTTCCACCTCGCCCTCGACCAGGCAATCCAACGGGCCGGGCGCCAAATATTCGACCTTGAATTTCAAGGTCGCGCAACCTCTCTTGATGCCATAAACGATGGCATGGCCGGTGATGTGATCGGCGAAACTGAACAAGGCGCCGCCATGGGTGACGCCGTTGGCGTTGGCATGACGGGCGCTGGTCCGAAAGGCATAGCGGAAGCCGCCGTCCCCCTTGGCCTGAACATAAAACGGTCCGATGGCATCGGCAAAATGGCCGCTATGGCCGCCATGGCCGATGGCTTCGAAACCTTCGGGAATGGCTGTCGTCTGTTGGTTCATGTCAAATCCGTTAAATTGTCCGCCGCCGTACGCAACCGCCTTGCCAACTCCCGGCGCCGGCCCTCGTCCAGTTGCGCGCCCAGACCCACCGCGACGATGGCCCGGCTGGGCGCGCTTGTCGGTTGGCGGATGAGCGCGGCCAGGACGATGACGCCGCGAATATAATTGCCGTCGTCCATGGCATAGCCGTCCCGGCGCGCGGCTTCAACTTCTTCCAGCCAGGTCTCGAAAGCGGGCGGGTTCTGCCAGCGCAGGGTCTTGAAACGGCGGGCCAGTTCCGCCCTGTCCCAATCGCTTTGCGCCGCGACGCAGCGCCCGGTGGCTGAAATAAGAGCGGGAAAATGACTGCCGATATTAACGTGAATGCTGAGATCCAGGCGAGAGCGGGCCAGGGCCGCCACCACCATGTGATCATGGGTGTCCAGTTCCACGGCGACCGCCGTGACATCGAAGGCCTGGGCGATGGTTTCCAAATGGCCCTGGGCGGCTTGGACAAATCCGCTGCGGCTCAACATGTTGCGGGCAATGCCCAGAATGCCGATACCGAGGCTATAGCGTTTCGTATTGGCATCGAACACCACCAGGTCTTCGTGTGCCAGGGTGCGCAAAATATGCAGTACGGTGGAGGGGATCAGGTCCAGATCCCGGGCGATGCGGTTGACCCCCATGGGCTCCACTCCGCGCCCCAGATGGCGTAGAATGCGCGCCGCCCGGCTGACGGCGGTGACGGGTTTCGCCGGGCCTTGTTGCGCAGCGGGGTTCGTATGTGTTCTGTCCGTCATCATGACCCAATGTTGTCTATGGACAATATTATTGTGTATTGACAATATTGTCCAGTTCCATGATGGTTCCCGCGTTCAATTCAATTCAGGTTTGATGCATGCCCTTGATCACCGAATATAACTCCTTCGCCGATGCCCAGGCGCATTGTTCCAAGGAACGGCTTTGGGAATTGTTCGACGGTGACCGCGAGAGCATCAATATCGCCCATGAATGCGTGGACCGCCATCCCCGCGAGCGGGTCGCCGTGCGCATTGCCCAGGCGGCGGGCGGATCGCAAAGCATCACCTATGGCGAATTGTCCGATTGGTCGGGCCGCTACGCCAACTATCTGGTGAGCATGGGTATCGGACCGGGGGACCGGGTGGCTCTGATGGTGGAGCCGTCCCTGCCGTTTTACGTCGCCTTGTATGGCGCCATGAAGGCGGGCTGCGTGGCGGTGCCCTTGTTTACGCTGTTCGGGCCCGACGGCCTACGCCTCAGGGTTGGCGACTGTCAGCCCAAACTGTTGCTGCTGGCGCCGGAAAAGGCGGACCTGGCGGCGGACGCGGGCTGTGCGGTGGCCATCGCGGATGATGATTTCATGGCCATGCTGGAACATCACGGCACCGCGTTCGAGACCACGACCAATGGCCGGGACATGGCCATGTTCCAATATACCTCCGGCACCACGCGGGAATTGCCCGATGCCGTGAAGCATCGCCATCAATCCGTGGTGACGGTCATGCTGGCGGCGCTATACGGCACCGGGCAGCGGCCGGGCGACCGCTTCATGTGCCCCTCGTCCACCGCCTGGGGGCACGGCCTGTGGCACGGCACCCTTGCCCCCCACGCCATGGGGATCACCACGGCCAGCTATGCCGGCAAGTTCGATCCCGACCGCCTGATGGCGGCCTTGGAGGAATTTGAGATCAGCAATCTTTCCGCCGCCGCCACACATTACCGCATGATGAAAAACGCCGGCACGGCGGACCGCTATCATTTCAACCTGGAGAAACTCAGTTTCACCGGCGAGCCCATGGACACGGACACGGCGGAATGGGCCAAGGAAACCTTCGGCCAGTATCCCGGCAGTTTTTATGGCACGACGGAGGTCGGCGTGCTGCTGGGCAGTTATCCCGGCGCCGATGACCTGCCGCCCAAGCTCGGCTCCCTCGGCCTGCCCATGCCGGGCCAGGAGGTTGCGGTCCTGGACCCCGACGGCGCCCCCTGCGCGGCGGATGAGGTCGGCGAGATCATGGTCATGCGGCCCGACGGCTGGTTCCCCACCAAGGACCGCGGCCATATCGATGCCGAGGGATACTATTTCCACGGCGGCCGGGCCGACGACGTGATCATTTCCGCCGGCTACACCATGTCGGCAATGGAGATCGAGGATACCC
>JAPYPT010000286.1 GCA_029937535.1 Alphaproteobacteria bacterium | reverse complement strand
ATGGGGCGGTTTTAGGCCAAAACAAGGCGGCCGCAATTTGGACGGGAGGGAATGGAACGAGTTTCCAAAACTTTCAGATTGTGCTACAGATCCACGATACCTTTTCGAGGCTGCCGAGCGGAAACATGCTTGAACCTTCACATTATGAAGGCCGTGAACAAACCTATGTGAAACACTTTTTCCTCGAGAATTATTTGGAAAGGGTGGCATTTAATATTTACTCGTTCCAAACTGATTTTGTATTTGTGGACGGTTTTTCGGGCCCGTGGAAATCCAAAAACGAAAAATTCGAAGACACTTCATTCAAAATTGCCATCGATAAGCTCCGCGCCATCCGAAAAAGTTTACTCGAAACGCGGCGGAAAAAAGTCGACTTCCGCTGCATGTTCATCGAGAAGCATCGCAAGCCATTCCGTGAGTTGAAATCAGCCGTAGACGGAATTGAAGATGTTGAGATCAAACTTGTCCACGGTGAATTCGAGAACCATATCGCGGATATTCAAGAGTTTTGCAAAAACTCGTTCTCCTTAATTTTCGTTGACCCCAAAGGTTGGCAAGGCATCGCAATGGAAAAGATTTCGCCGCTCTTTGGTCTGAGAGGTGAAGTGCTGATTAACTTCATGTCCGATTACATCAATAGGTTCCTGAATGATCCACGACCAGAAATCGCAGCCTCATTTGACGCACTATTTGGGGGCAGCTGGTATCTCGAATGGCAAAATCTAGTCGAGCTCGGACTTAGTCGAGAAGCTGCTGCGATAGAAGTGTATACAAAAAAACTGAAAAACCGAGGGAATTTCAAATACGTCACATACACACGTATTTTGAAGCCTGAATCTGAACGCACATATTTCTATTTGATCTATGCCACCGGACACCGAAAGGGCATTCAAGAGTTCCGAAAAATTGAAAAGAAAACTGTTGCCGAACAGAAACGCGTAAGGGATGCAATCAAGTATCACGCTCAAGTCGCTAAAACAGGCATGAAGAGTCTATTTGATGAACCTTTAGACGATACCGCTCGGAGCTCATTCGAAGAAGAAAAACGAGTTCAAATGAGACTTGGGTATGCAACGCTGATATCAATCTTCGAGGCCAATCCCGATGGCATTGCATTCGGTGAAATACTTGGAGAAGTCTTGCAGACACCACTGGTTTGGGAGAATGATTTAAAGGATTGGATTCGTGAACTTAGAAATCAGGGTGAAATTGGAATTCCGGAATTGAAAATAAGGCAACGCGAACCAAGACCGGAATATTTGATAATTCCGAAAGGCCCATCTTAAGTTCGGAATGGGTTTTTGATCCGGCACAGAGCGTTTCCAATACAAATAATATATTGTCACCAGATTAGCTTTGAGCCTGACATTCTCATATTCCCATAACATCCGGCCCAAGACCGAATTCAAGGCCAATTAGGCCGCCACGTGCCGTTTGGCACCGTTCGCGGCATCGGACCGTATTGTGGGTACACGTAACAAGTACATGTCCCCACAATACTCCGCCTGGGTCATAGCTTGTCGTTGGGGGTGAATGGGGGGACATGTACTTGTTACGTGTACCCTTAATCATGATTGCTCCGTCCTAGGCCAATTTCTCACCCAGGAAGACCAGGACTTTTTCCCAGGCGTCTGCACTGGCTTCTGGGTGGAAGCGGTCCGGGTTGGCGAAGGACTGGAAGGCGTGGCCGGCGCCGTCGTAGCGGTGGAATTCGTGGCTCACACCGGCTGCCGTCAGGGCGGCCGACATGCCGTCCACATCCTCGGGCGAGGGATTTTGGTCTTCGTTGCCGAAAAAGCCCGCGACGGGGCACTTGATGTCGCCGGCCAAGTCGATGGCGGGCGGGGTGCCCGGACCCATGGCCAGCTTGACCCGGCCGCCATAGAACATGACGCAGGCGGCCAGCCGGGGCAGGTGGCAGGCGCCAAGCCAGGATACCCGGCCGCCCCAGCAATGGCCGATGATGGCGATGCGTCCGCCGTCCACATCCTCCCTGGCGGCAAGCAGGTCATAGGTCGCCGTCAGATCCTGGGCCGTCCAATCGTCGCGGAATTCCTCGCGCTTGAGCTCCATGCTCTCTGACTTCGGCCACCAATGAAAGATAAACGGTACCGCCACGGCATAGCCGTTTTCGGCATAGCGTTCGGCGGTCTTCAGCGTGAAGTCGTCATTCTCGATGCCGGTATGGCCGCCGGGAATATGCTGCGCCAGGATGATGCCGGGATGGGGACCTTCGCCTTCGGGCATATAGAGGAAGACCTCCATGTCGCTGTCGTTGACCTTGATGGTTTCGATGGTGTGCACAATGAGACCTTTCAATTGCTCTTTTCTTAAGAATCCGAGCATGTTTAAAGAGGACATGCTCTACGGCGCATAGGCTTCGGGCGATGGCGCGAAAGGTTGGCTGAGGGCGCGTTCCACCAGTTCCAAATGGTCCTGGCCATAGAACATGTCGCCGTCCACGAAATAGGCGGGCGAGCCGAATACGGAACGGTCGATGGCGTCCTGGGTATTGGCTTCATAAATCGCCCGCACCTCGTCGGATAGGGCCGCATCCAACAAGGGGCCGGGCCTCACGCCGATGCCGTTGGCGATGGCCGCCAGGGTGTCCCTCTCGGCGAGATCCGCGTCATCCCGCCAATGGGCCTGCAACAGGGCGTGCGCCAATAGATCGATGTTCAGTCCCTGGACCAGGCCGGCGATCAGCATGCCGTTGGGCAGGGTGATGTCGTTGTCGTGATGTTGCGGCCGGCCGGCCATGACCGGGGCGCCGCGGTATTCGGCCCAGCGGTCGATCTCGCGGCGGAAATAATAGGCATAATGTCCGGCGCCGCGCTGATTGAAAGGCTGGGCGCCGCCCGCCGCGATGACCCGGCGCAAATCCATGGGCTTGTGGGCGATGGTGCGGCCCGCCGCCGCCGCGATGGCCATGAACCGGGCCGAGCCCAGGTAGGCAAAGGCGGAATGGGCGGCATAAAAATACTCTATTTCGGACATCCATGGCTCCCTCAGGCGGGCGGTACATTCGGTAGCCCGGAGGGCTTGTAAGGTTGGCGCAGGGCGCGTTCGACCATCTCCAGGCGGTCCTGACCATAGAACATATCGCCGTCCACGAAATAGGTCGGGGAGCCGAACACGGAACGTTCAATGGCCTCGTCCGTGTTGGCCTGATAGATGGCCTGGATCTCGTCTGACATGGCGGCGTCCAGCAAGGGCTGGGCCGGCAGGCCAACGCTCTCGGCCAACCGCGCCAGGGTCTCGGGGTCCGCCAGGTCGGTGTCTTCCAGCCAATGGGTTTTCAACATGACGTGGGCCAATCGATCCACATTGTGGCCCAGCACGACGGCGGCGATGACCATGCCGTTGCCCAAGCCCATATCCTTGTAATGATGGGTCGGATAACCCTCCATCACCGGTGCGTTGCGCTCCTCCGACCAGCGGTCGATTTCCCGGCGAAAGAAATAAGCCCGCTGCTTCGGGCTGCGCTGCTTGAAGGACGAAGAGCCGCTGGCGGGCACGGATTGGTTCAGATCGATGGGCCGGTGCACCAAGGCGCGGCCGGCGGCCTGGGCGATTTCCTGAATCCGGGCCGAACCCAGATAGGCGAAAATGGAATGGGCGGAATAAAAATACTCAATCTCGGACATGCTATGCTCCCCTCGTTCATTGTGCATTTCTACCCCACCACCGACCGCCGTCAAGCCGGAGAAAATACATGAAGCTGCAAATTCGCACCATCGACCACGCGGTCGTCATGGCCTCGGACATGGAACGCTCCATAAAATTCTATTGCGACACCCTTGGCGGCCGGCCCCGGTACCTGCAACGCTTTCGCGACGGCAAACTACCGGTGCTGCCGATCGAGTTGGGCGGCGCGGTGATCAATCTGCAATATCTGGACAAGCCGGCCTATCTGGTGGCCGAGACCTTGGATGCCGGCACCCTTGATGTTTGTTTCCGCTGGGACGGCACCATTGCCGAGGCGGAGGCTTATTTGCGCCAGGCGGGGATTGAGATCGTCGAAGGGCCGGCGCCGCGCTGGGCCGCCGACGGGGTTTGGGGCCAGTCGGTCTATTTCCGCGATCCGGACGGAAATCTGCTGGAGTTTCTCTCTACCGCCGAGCCAATCGAGCCGCTTTTTACCGAGTAACGACCTCGTTGCGGCCTTTTGCCACGTGGGTGAACTAGGCGCGTTGACTCGGCTATGCCGCTTCACTATTTTGCAGCGCAACATAAACCAGCGGTCGCGGCAATCCGGCCGCCCGGTGTGCGGGAACGGGATGCCGCGCAACCGGATGATTTGGAAGACTTTTCCCCCAAAGAAGAGGCAGCTGATGAAAGTTCTCGTCGCCGTCAAGCGCGTGGTTGACTACAACGTCAAGATCCGGGTCAAGGGAGACCAGACCGGGGTCGATCTAGCCAATGTGAAAATGTCCATGAACCCGTTCGATGAAATTGCCATCGAAGAGGCCCTGCGCATGCGGGAGGCGGGAACGGCGGACGAAGTCATAGCCATCTCCATCGGCGTGCAGCAATGTCAGGAAACCATCCGCACGGCGCTGGCCATGGGGGCCGATCGCGGCATCCTGGTCAAGACCGATGAGCCGTTGGAGCCCTTGCACGTGGCCAAACTGATGAAGGCCGTGGTGGACGAGGAGCAGCCGGGCCTGGTCATTCTGGGCAAGCAGGCGATCGACGACGATTGCAACCAGACCGGCCAGATGCTGGCGGCGTTGCTGGGCTGGCCCCAAGGCACCTTCGCCTCCGAGATTGAACTGGGCGATGGCACGGCCAATGTGACCCGGGAAGTGGACGGTGGGCTGCAGACCCTGAAATTGAACCTGCCCATGATCGTAACCACGGACCTGCGCCTGAACGAGCCGCGCTATGCCTCCCTGCCGAATATCATGAAGGCGAAGAAAAAACCCATCGATGAAAAGACGCCCGAGGGTCTGGGCGTCGACACGGCACCGCGTTTAACCACCTTGAAGGTGGAGGACCCACCAAAACGGCAGGCCGGCGTGATCGTCGAGAATGTGGCGGAACTGGTGGACAAATTACGTAACGAAGCGGGGGTAATCTGATGGCCGTCCTGGTAATTGCCGAACATGATAATGCCGATTTGAAGCCGGCCACCCTGGCCGTGGTCACGGCGGCCGGCCAGTTGGGCGGTGACGTTGATATTCTGGTCGCGGGCCAGGGCTGTGGCGCCGTGGGCGAGGCGGCGGCGCAAGTCGCGGGCGTGGCCAAGGTGTTGGTCGCGGATGCGCCCGAATACGCCAATATGCTGGCCGAACCCCTGGCCGACCTGGTGGTGCCCCTGGCCAAAACTTACGATGCCGTGCTGGCGGTCGCCAATACGGTTGGCAAGAATTTCATGCCCCGTGTCGCGGCGCTGTTGGATGTCAGCCAGATCTCTGAAATTTCCAGCATCGAAAGCCCCGATACCTTTGTCCGGCCGATTTATGCCGGCAACGCCATGGCGACGGTGCAATCCAGCGATGCCATCAAGGTTATTACGGTGCGCACCACGGGCTTTGAAAAGGCCGAGGCGACGGGTGGTTCGGCCAGTGTCGAGAGCCTCGACAGCGCCGGCGACCCCGGTATTTCTTCCTTCGTGGGCGAGGAATTGTCGAAATCCGAACGGCCCGAACTGACTGCCGCGAAAATCATTATTTCCGGCGGACGTGGCATGCAGTCCGGCGATAACTTCCCCATCATCGAGGCCGTGGCCGATCAACTGGGCGCCGCCGTCGGCGCCTCCCGGGCGGCGGTCGATGCGGGTTTCGTGCCCAACGACTATCAGGTCGGGCAGACCGGCAAGGTGGTGGCGCCGGAATTGTATATCGCCGTCGGGATCTCGGGCGCCATCCAGCATTTGGCCGGGATGAAGGACAGCAAGGTGATCGTCGCCATCAACAAGGACGAAGAGGCGCCGATCTTCCAGGTCGCCGATTACGGCCTGGTCGCCGATTTGTTCAAGGCGGTGCCGGAGCTGGAAGAAGAGTTGAAAAAACTGCCCCCGGCGTAGATTTATACGGGGACGAAAGGTTATTAAATGATCCAGAACATTGGCATTGTCGGCGCGGGGCAGATGGGCAACGGCATCGCCCACGTCCTGGCCGTTGCCGGCTACGACATCATGCTGACCGATTCCTCGAATGCGCAAATGCAAAAGGCGCTGAAGGTGATCGAGGGCAATCTGAGCCGCCAGGTCAGCCGCGGAAAACTGGAACAGGTCGAGGCCGTGGATGCCCTGGCCCGGATCAAGATCGTGGCCGGGCTGCCCGAATTGGCCCACGCCGACCTGGTGGTCGAGGCGGCCACGGAGGACGAGGACGTCAAACGCGAGATTCTGGCTGATCTGGGCGGCGTGCTGCATCCCGGCGGCCTGATTGCAACCAACACCTCATCCATTTCCATTACCCGCCTGGCCTCCGTATCCGGCCGGCCGGAAAAATTCATGGGCATGCATTTCATGAACCCGGTGCCGGTGATGGA
>JAPYPT010000285.1:4649-6504 GCA_029937535.1 Alphaproteobacteria bacterium | reverse complement strand
CATCTTGAATGCAAAAGTCCGAGATGCAAGGCTGCAACAACAGAGTTGATGACCTTGAGTGCCCTGAGTTAAGTGTTTTTCAGCAGCCTGCTAGATCAAACCTCGCCCCACACCGCCATCGCGGTTTCGACGATGCGGGACAGTTTGGCCTGCTGCACATCCTGGGTGATGGGGTTGCCGGAGACGGCGGAGGCGAAACCGCATTGCGGCGATAGGGACAGCCGTTCCAAGGGCACGAATTTGGCGGCCTCGTCAATGCGGCGGGCCAGGCTATCGACACTTTCCAGGGCCGCCAGTTTGGAACTGACGATGCCCAGGACCACGTGCTTGTCTTCCGGCATCAGGCGCAGGGGCGTAAAATCGCCGGCCCGGTCGGTGTCGTATTCCAGGAAAAAGGCATCGACGGAAAGGTCGTTGAACAGGCGTTCGGCCACCGGTTCGTAGCCGCCCTGGGAGAGATGCTTGCCCTTGAAGTTTCCCCGGCACAGATGCAGGCCGCACCGCATGCCCGCCGGCCGGCTGCCCACGGCATCGTTGATGGCGTCGATATAGACCGCGATCAGCTCTTCCGGATCCGCCCCGCCCAGCCGCACCTGCTGCCGGATATCGGGATCGCACAGCATGGCCAGGGGCACTTCGTCCATCTGAATATAGGTCGCGCCCAGATCGGCCAGTTCGGCGATCTCCTGGCGGAAGACTTCGGCGAAATCGTGAAAGAATTCGCGCGGCGAGGCATAGGCACTGCTGTCGATGCCGCCCAGGGGGCGATAAAAATGGAACGTCGGCAGTGACGGCATGGTTAATTTCGCCGTCGACGTCGCGATAGACTTCAGATAGGCGAATTCGTGGGTCGAGAAGCCTCTTTCGCGGCGCACCTTGCCCTCCACCTGGGCGGCGATGAAGCTTTGTTCGTGGCCGCGGTCGTCATGGAACTTAAACTCCGCCTCGCGCACGGACAGCCCTGACACCGGGCCGATCACATGGCCCCAGTACGAGCCCCGGCGAAACTCACCATCCGTGACCACGCCGAGGCCCGCATCCTGCTGCTGTTTGACCACATCGGCGATGGCTTTGTCTTGAATAGCTGTGAAGGCATCATCGTCAATTTCGCCGGCGTTGTGCTGGCGGAAGGCCGTGGTCAATTCCTTGGGGCGTAGCAGGCTGCCCACATGTTCGGCGCGGAAGGGTGGGCTTTTCATCATGGACTCCTATGAAATGCCGGTGGCCGGCATTTAGATATACCCCGGTGTCCGCCTCACGTTAAACTGGATTTAGCCAACGGCCAACGAAGGGATGGGAAAGCGATGGAATTCGGCCTGCCAAGAACCGTTTTCGCGGAGGAGCACGAGATCTTCCGCCGCACCGTCCGCGCGTTCCTGAAAGACGAGGTGCTGCCCCATGTGCCTGATTGGGAGGAACTGGGCGAAACCCCCCGGGAGATTTGGCGCCGGGCCGGCGAAATCGGCCTGCTGGGCACCTCCATCCCCACCGCCTATGGCGGCGCGGGGGGCGGCTTCCGCTACGATGCCCTGGTAATCGAAGAGCTGGGCTACCACGGCATCGGCGCACCGGCGTGGGACATGCACGCTCATATTGTCGCGCCCTTCATCGTTGAATTCGGCACGGAGGGGCAAAAGCAGGAATGGCTGCCGGCCATGGCGGCAGGCGAAAAGATCGCCAGTATCGGGTTGACCGAGCCGTCCACGGGCAGCGACCTCAAGGATATTCGCACCCATGCGGTGCGGGACGGCGATGACTATGTCATCAACGGCTCCAAGATATTCATCACCAACGGCATTATCGGCGACCTGATTCTGCTGGCCGCCAAGACCGACCCGGCCCTGGGCGCCAAGGG
>JAPYPT010000285.1:0-4639 GCA_029937535.1 Alphaproteobacteria bacterium | reverse complement strand
GTCTCGTTGTTTCTGGTGGATACCGCCACGCCCGGCTACCGCAAGGGCCGCAATCTGAAAAAGGTCGGCAACAAGGCCCAGGACACGGCCGAGCTGTTCTTTGATGACATGCGGGTTCCCGCTCATTGCCTGTTGGGGGGCGAGAACGAGGGCTGGCGCATTCTGTGGCACGGCCTGGCGCAGGAGCGGCTGGTGGTCGCCGTGCGCTCCATGGCGATCTGCGAGGCGGCGGTGGACCAGACCGTGGCCTATACCAAGGACCGCAAGGCGTTCGGCCAGCCGGTGTTCGAATTCCAGAACACCCAATTCAAATTGGCCGACCATGCCACCTCCATCGAGGCCGGGCGGGTCTTCATCGACCGGTGCATCGAACAGCACGCGGCGGGTCAACTTTCGGCGGTAACGGCGGCCAAGGCCAAGTTGTGGACCACGGAATTGCAGGACCAGGTCCTCAATGATTGCGTCCAGTTTCACGGCGGCAACGGCTATATGTGGGACTATCCCATTGCCCGCGCCTGGGCCGATGCCCGGGTGCACCGCATCTACGCCGGCACCAACGAAATCATGCGCTACATCATCGGCCGCGCGCTTTGATTTACCCAGGCGCAATCACGCGGTAAGTTTGGCCCATGACAGCTTTCAAGAAAATCCAGGCGGCGGCCGAGCTTCGCAACGGCGGCGCGGCGGCCCTGAAGAAGAAACTGCCAACGGCGAAATCGGCCCGCGCCCTGAAGGCCATCAGCGATGACCGCTATCTTTCCTTCATGTCCCTGCGGGTGTTCAGCGCGGGTCTGAAACATTCCATGGTGCAAGGCAAATGGCCGGCCTTTGAAGAAGTCTTTCATGGCTTCGAGCCGCACCGGGTACGCGCCATGGCGGACGAAGATCTTGAAGCCCTCATGGGCGAGACCCGTATTATACGGCACTGGGGCAAGATCAAATCCGTGCGGGTCAATGCCGCCGCCATCTGCGACATCGCCGATGAAGCGGGAGGTATGGGCAATTGGCTGGCCAGCTGGAAGCCGGAACAGACGGTCGAATTGTGGGATCAGTTACAAAAACGATTTACCCAACTTGGCGGCAACTCAGGCCCGTACTTCCTGCGCATGGTGGGCAAGGATAGCTTCAACGTCACGCCCTATGTGCTGTCCGCCCTGAAACATTGGAAGCTGTACGACGGCACCGGCAAGGGCAAACGGGAACGGGCCAAGGTACAGGAGGTCTTCGATGCCCTGCACGCCGAAAGCGGCCTGCCGCTGTGCCAGATATCCATGACCCTGGCCCAATCCGTCGACTAAACCACGCCCTCTGGCCCCAGCCATTCGATATCTTTATGCGCGCCCTTGACGACCCAGGCGTCCATTTCGATCAGCATCTCCGGCTTGGCAAAGCCACCGATGCGGCGGTCCTTGAACCGGGCCGGGCCTTCGCCATGGGGGCGGTTCTGTTCGGCGGCAGCGGTCGAAGAAGAGAAAAACTGTAAAGAGCCACGTTCCCTTTAATTCCAAATGGGGGCTCGAGCCACAATTGTCGGCATGGTATTGGGTGAATTATTCTAGACCTGTTGCCTCGCGGCCTTGTCCAGAACCTCTTCGGCCCACTGGTTCAGGCTCTTGCCCGACAGCTCCGCTGCAAGTGCCGACTTGCGGTGGACCTCCGGATCAACGCGGAACATGACCTGACCGGAATAAGCCTTCTGCGGCTCCTTACCGACCTTGGCGCAAGTTTCCATGTAGTCTTCAACCGCCTCATGAAACGCATCCCGCAAAGCGTCTACCGTGTCCGCATGAAAGCCAACTCCATCGCGGATGCCGGCAATCTGTCCCGTGAAAATCCCATCGTCGTCATCATATGCGATGCGGGCCGAATAGCCCTTGTAGCTCATGGAATTGGTCATGGCGTTACTCCGATCCGTTCCAAAAACGCGCGGGCGGCGCGCACTTGATAGCGTTTAGCTTCCTTGGCGGGGTGAGGGCGGTGAAACGTCTCGACCTCGCCATCCTTCTCGAACCGCACCCGCGAGCCGCGCCCTTCGATGACCCGTGCGCCAGCCGCGACAAGTAAGCGTTCAATCGCTGACCAATCGATTGTTCGCGATACCGGTTCCGCAAAGACAAGGGTCAAAGTCCTGCGGTGTCTGCTGTTCATTTTGCTATATATAGAATATGCTAGCAATAAATGCAAGCTAATTGCTTATTCAGGCCCCAGCCATTCGATGTCCCGGTGAGCGCCCATGACGGCCCAGGCGTCCACCTCGACCAGCATCTCCGGCAGGGCAAGGCCGGAAATGCGGCAGCCCATGGAGACGGGGCGGCTGTCCTTGAACCAGGCTGGCCCTTCGCCATGGGGCCGGTTTTGTTCCGCGCCGGCAATCGTGAAGGCGCGGCGGCGGACCACGTCGTCCAGGCTGGCGCCGGCTTGGGCCAGGGCGGCGGCGACCTTTTCGTGGCAAATATCGTATTGCGCGGCCCAGTCTCCGGGCGCCTGGACGACGCCGTCCGTATCCATGGACGTGCAGCCGCTGACGTGGATGACATCGCCCACGGCCACGGCGCGGGCATAACCACGGGGTTTCTCGTTTTCATCGCCGCTGTAGAAATCCCGGCGGGTGGTGGCGGCGCCGATGATGGCTTCCGCCTCGATCTCGACCAGCATCTCGGGCGCAATGAGTGCGGGAATGCCCAATAGGGTGGCGGTGGGCCGCACATCGCCCAGAGCCGCAAGCCGGGCGCGGCGGTGTTCAGGCGCCTGGGCCAGATCGGTGACAAAGGTCTTGGTATAGACAAGATCGCCGGGCGTGCCGCCGGCCTGGTCCAAGGCGTCCAGGATAAGATCGTAGGTGGCCCGCGCCTGGCCATGCTGATCGCCGGGATGGCTGACGCCGCCTTGGTCATCCTGCGCCGTGGTGCCGGAAATAAAAACCCGATCGCCGACACGCACGGCGCGGGAATAGGCGTAGATCTCCTCCGTCGGGCGGCCGGATGAAATACGCTGGGCCGTATCCTTGGCGCCGTCGACCGCGTCCAGTTCGATCTCGATCAACTGGGTGGGGCGGGCCAGGCGGCTGACCTGGACCAAGGTTCCCGCCGGGCGCACGTCCTTGAAATATTTTGCCAACGCCCGTGCCGCCGGGTCGGCCAGGGAAATATCGGTGACATAAATCCGCGTCCGCACCACATCGTCCAAGCGTCCGCCGGCCTGGCCCATGGTGCCCTGGGCAATGTCCATGATGGCGTCCACCTGCTTGGCGATGTCGCCTTCGCCGATCACATTTCCTTCGGTATCGATGGCCGTGGTGCCTGATTGTAGCACCATGTCGCCCACGCGCAGGGCCCGGGAATAGTTGGCCAGGGGCTCCAGCGGCCGGCCGGAATCAACGTTGATGCGGCGATGGGTTGCCATTTTCTGGTCTCCTTATGAAGGGCGGTGAGGTTGCACCATGATCTTGCAGTGTTGATCCGGGTCGGCCAGATCGTCGAAAGCCCCGGCCACGCCGTCCAGGCCGACGCGGCTGGTGATCAGGGGCGAGAGGTCCAGCTTGCCGCTGTCGATCAGGGCCAGACAGGCGGCGAATTCCTCTGGTGAGTAGCCAAGGACGAATTGCAGGTTCAATTCCTTGATGATGCCCTTGTAGGGCTGGAAGTTATCAGCTTCCATGCAGACGCCGACAACCACGATGCGGGCCTGTGGCGGCGCCCCGGCCATGATTTGTTCGATGACGCCGGGGACGCCCACGCATTCAAATATCACCGATGGCTTAAACAGTTCGGGGATCGGGCCCAGCGGGGGTGGGGCTTCATTAGGCAGCGCCGCGATTTGGCGCCACGTGTCATAAGGCGAATTCTCGTTCGGGTCGATCACCTCGTCGGCGCCCATGGCCACGGCCAGGGCGCGGCGGCCCGGTGAATAATCCGCCGCCATGACCGGGCCCAGGCCCTTCGCCTTCAAGGCAACGATAACCGCCAGGCCGACCGGACCACAGCCAATGACCAGGGGCACGGAGTCCGGCTCCAGCCTGGCCATTTCCACCGCATGGAGACCGACCGCCAGCGGCTCGGTCAACGCCGCCACATCCGCCGTCAGGTTTTCGTGGACCGGCAGCAGCAAGCCTTCCTGCAGCAGCATGTATTCGCCATAGCCGCCCGGATAGTCGTTTGAATAGCCAACCGGGCGCCGCCAGCCCGGCCCCAGCACGGCCGGGACGGAACAGACCTTTTGGCCGGCCTTGAATTGCCGTCGGCAATCGGGTCCGAAATCCACGATCTCGGCGCAAAACTCATGCCCCATGACCACGTCGTGATCGAAATTCATGTTCTGCATGATGCGGTCGCCCGGCTCCGCCTCCGCCGCCAGGCGGGGACCATGACGGAGCATATGCAGGTCGGAGCCGCAAATGCCGCAGGCCAAGGTCTTCACCAGAACATGACCTGGGCCTGGTTCGGGCACCGCCAGTTGATCGACCACAATCCGCCGCTGCCGCATGATCGCGGCGCGCATGTTTCCTTCCAACGCTGTGCCCATCGTCCTGCTCCCTCTACCAATCCACAAACATATCGTGGATTGGCCGATCGCGGCAGGCAAAAAAAATGCCGGCGCCATCCATATACGCGGACGGCGCCGGCGGCGGCCTCGTACTAGG
>JAPYPT010000505.1 GCA_029937535.1 Alphaproteobacteria bacterium | reverse complement strand
GCCACGGGCCTGCCGATGCCCGTCGGAGTGGGCGGTGCCGCGCCGGTCGTGCCCGCCGGGCCGCGCATTTTTGACACAGACGAATTGTCGACACGCCAAACCAAGCGCGAGGTGGAATTGCTCTTTGGCCGGCCGCTGCGGTTGGCGGGGGCCACGCTGATTGATCCCGCGCAAACAAATCTGCCGGAACTTACGCTGGAAATTTTGTTGGGCGAACGCGAGATCAACGTGCCGGGCATCAACGGCCCCAAAACGCACACCGTGCCGGACATCATCGTCACCGCCACGCGCGCCGCCGATGGGCAAGTGCTGGGGCAAGCCACGGTGCTGGATCTTTTCAAACACCAAGCCGCCGCCGCGCGGATGTTGCAGCGTTACAACATCCAGCAACTCACCGAGGCCACCGCATTGGCGTTGATGAAGGATATTGCATCCACGGCGAAATAACTACTTCACCCCCACGTTAATCGTCATCGCGCTGCCGAGGATTCGGTGGATGGCAACTTCCTTGCAGCCGAGTTCGCGCATTGCTTTTTCCACGCCATCCTGAGTGGGATAATTTTCGAGGGATTCGTGGATGTACGCGTAGGCCGGGGCATCGCGGCAAATGAGGCGGCCAAACCACGGAACGATCCATTTTAGGTAACGAAAATAAATCCATCGCCACGGCGCGAAGCCGGGTTTGCCAAAATCGAGCACCAGCATTTTGCCGCCGGGCTTGGTGAGGCGATGCATTTCGCGCAGGCCATTTTCAAAACTGGCGAGGTTGCGCAAGCCGAAGGCGATGGTGGTGCAATCGAAGTGCCCATCGGGCAGGCCGGTGTCCAGCGCGTCGCCTTCGCGGAAAGTAACGGTGAGATCGCGATTGCGGCGGATGGCTTGATCGAGCATCGGTTTGCTGAAATCGAGGCCGACGACGTCCGCACCGTTCCGCGCCAGCGCGAAGGCGATGTCGCCGGTGCCGCAGCAAAGATCGAGCGCGCGCTGGTCGGCGCGGGCATCGGCAAGGGCGACGAGGCGTTTTTTCCAGTGCCGATGGAGGCCGAGGCTCTGCAAATCGTTGATGAGATCGTAGCGGGGGGCAATGGCGTCAAAGAGGTCGCGCACACGCTCGGCGCGTGTTGCGTCATTGGAAAAATAACCCTCGGCCATCGCGGCGAAGGGTAGCACGATGAGGGCGGCAGGGCTGTGCAAAAAAGTTTTTTCAATGAAACGGCCCGTGGGTGCGTCTGGAAAAAGAGGTTGCCAAAAGGCCGTTGGGCCACTACACCCCGCCGCAACGTTTGCAACAAATGGGCAAAACACTAGTCATCGCTGAGAAGCCGTCGGTCCAAACGGACCTTGCCCGAGTTCTGGGCAAGACGCTGGGCA
>JAPYPT010000284.1 GCA_029937535.1 Alphaproteobacteria bacterium | reverse complement strand
AGCACGTCAATTTCGATGGGCCGCCCCCGTTGCAGGTCCTGCAGCATGGACATGGTATGATCCGCCGCCCGCACCGTCATGGCAATACGCTTTTCCATGGGCGCCGGCATTTGGGCGCCCAGGGCGGCGGCGATCGCCTCCATCTCGGTCATCATGCGGCGCACCACTTCGACCGCGTCCGGCGCATCCTGAAAGCGGCCATTGATGGCCTCGGTCAGAAACGCGGCCTGGTTCCAGCACAGGCTGTTGATCATCTTGATCCAGATCTGCCCGCGAATGTCTTTTTGGACCGGCGCATGCAGGCCGCCCGCCGTCATCGCCTCTACCAGGGCCGTCAGGCGTGGTGTCATCTCGCCGCTGGGCTCTCCAATGGGATAGGCCGCGCGCAGGCCGTCCTGATGCACGACGCCGGGCTCCACAACCTCCGCCCCGGTCCAGAAGGCGCAGCCAATGACCCGTTCCGGCCCAATCATCGACCATTGCCGCCCGCCCGGGTCCAGCTCCGGCAAACGGCGGTCCGCATGGGGACCGGCCAATTGGTAAAAATACCACCACGGAATGCCCGTGGTCGGTGGGATGACCGCCGTTTCGGGGCCAAGCAGAGAGCCCATGTCTTCCAACACGCCGTCCACCTGGTGGGATTTCAAGGTGATAAAGACATAATCCTGCCGCCCAAGTGTCGCCGGGTCGTCGGTGGCGCGGACAGGAATGGTAAAATCATCGTTCGCCGAGACGACGCGGATACCATTGCGCTGGATCGCCGCCAAATGGGCACCGCGCGCAATCAGGCTGACGTCTACGCCGCCGCGGGCCAAATGTGCACCAATATGACCGCCGATGGCGCCGGCGCCATAGATGCAGACCTTCATCGCATCTCCGCCATGAAGGCAGCCAAGGCCTCGATTTGCCCATCGAGGGTTTCGGCGTCCTGGCCCGTGGAAGTATTGAACGTGACATGACTGGCGCCTAGGCCGCGCCAGGTCTCAACCGCCGCCCGCCACTCAGGCGCGCCGCCGAGGTTGGATCGGATCCAGGCTTCCAGGCCGAAGGTGGCGGGATCGCGGCCTTCGTCGCGCAAGAACCCATGCAGTTTCTCCAGCCGCGCCCGGGCGTTGCTGGAGGGATTGCCGAGGGGTATCCAACCTTGGCCGTACTTCGCGGCGCGCTTCAGCATGGCGTCGGCGCCGCCGCCGAACCATATGGGGATCGGCCGTTGGATCGAGGCCGGGCTGACGCCCGCATGATGCACTTGGTCGAACTCGCCAGTGAAATCGACCGTGCGTTCGGTCCAATAGCGGTTCAAAAGCTCGATTTGTTCGGTCTGGCGGCGGCCGCGGGTTTTCCAATCCTGGCCCAGCGCCTCATATTCCACAGGGTTCCAGCCAACGCCGACGCCAAGGCGGAACCTGCCGCCGCAAAGGATATCGATCTGAGCGGCCTGTTTGGCGACCAGGGCCGTCTGCCGCTGGGGCAGGATCAGAACCCCGGTGGAAAGGCCCACGCGTTCCGTCACCGCCGCCAGATAACCCAACGTCACAAAGGCTTCATGGAAGGGATCGGTGATATCGTAAGGACCCTCATAGTCAGGCAGGGCCGCCCGGTCGGCGCCAAGGACGTGATCGGGAACCTGGATATAGTCGAAGCCAATATCTTCCACCGCCTGGGCCCAATCGCGGATGGCGATGCGGTCGGACGGCATCTCGCGGGTAGGGAAAAATACGCCGTATTGCATGGAAATTGACCTTTAGTCGTTAAGAAAGCGGCGGCCGGCCTTCGCCGGCGCGGATGTCATTGATGACCTCGCCGACCCGCTGGCGCAATGGTGCGTACTGCACGCCGAATTCTTCGATCAGGCGGCTGTTGTCGATCAGGTAGTTGCCGGAAAGTTCCCGCCCGCCCGTCTCCGCCTCGAAACGGATATCGGCATCGGGCAGGAATTCCCGCACCTGGGCCGCCAATTCGGCCAGGCTGACCACGGCGCCGCCGGAATTGTAGGTCTCAAATTGCGGCTTGTCGGCCAGCAGGACGCGGGCGAAGACTTCCGCCATGTCCTCCACGTGGATGACGCAGCGCATGGTGTCCGCGTGAGAAAAGCTGACGGATTGGCCCCGTGCCGGCTGGCACATGCAGTTGACGTGATCTATCGAGCCGAATTTTTTATCCGGCCCGGTCACGTTGGCCGGGCGCACGCAGGTGATCGTCATGCCGTAGGCGCGGCGATAATCGTGGGCCTGCCATTCATTGGTGATCTTGTTGACGGCATATTGGCTCTCGCCCCGCCGCTCATCCGTTTCATTGACGGGCCGGTCGCCGAAGTGGGTTTGCGATCCGGACACCGCGAGGGAGCTGGCGAAGACCGTGTGCCTGACATCGCAGCGCCGGGCCGCTTCAAAACAATTGTCCATGCCCTGAATGTCGAGCTTGAAGGCCGTGTGGGGGGGCAGATCACCAATAAAATATGAAAGGTTGATCACCCGCTCGGCACGGGCTTCCTGCACCGCGCCGATGACATCATCGAATTGGGTCACATCGCCGCGCACCACCTTGACCTTGTCGCCAAGATCGGCGAATGCCGCCCTGGCGCCCGCCACATCGATATCCATGCAGGTCACTTCGTGGCCCGCCGCCGCCAGGATCGGAATTAACCGACGTCCTATAAAGCCCGCACCGCCAATCGCCAAAATCGACATCTCTCCGGTTCCTTTTTTATTGCGCCGCCAACATTGGACGGCCGTTATTGTAACATTGTAGCACCCACGTTAGGTTTTGTGACCCGCGCCTCAAACCGGGACGGGCGCGCCGCCAAAGGATACAAATGTTGACGTCAGATCCGCAGGCCCGTCAAGCCGGGCACGACGGGCCGCGACGGCCCCTTTTGCTACTGATATTTCTGTTCTCGGGGTTCGCGGCCTTACTGTACCAACTGGCATGGCAAAGAGCCCTCTTCACCATCCTGGGCACTGATATCGCCTCGGCCACCATCGTGGTTACGGCGTTCCTGCTCGGGCTTGGGCTGGGCAGCCTGCTGGGCGGCGCGCTGGCGCGCCTGGCGCCGGCGGCGGCCCTGGCCTTGTTCGCCGCTTTCGAGTTGGCTTTGGGTCTGTTCGGCGCCTCCTCTCTGCCTTTGTTCGCCTGGGCCGCCGATCGGTTCGCGGCCATTTCGTATGCCGAAACCGCCTCTTTCAGTTTCCTGGCGGTGGCGTTCCCGACCACCCTGATGGGCGCGACCTTGCCCTTGCTGGTGGCCCACGACGTGCCTCGCTCCGGCAATGTGGGCCAATCGGTGGGCGGTCTGTATTTTGCCAATACCGCCGGCGCCGCCCTGGGCGCCTTTGCCGCCGTGACCATTATGTTCGGCACCTTTGGATTGTCCGGCACCACCCACATCGCGGCCGCCCTGAATATCGTTCTGGCAGCCGGCGCCGGCGCCTTGTATTGGCATTCGCGAGGCCGGGCATGAAGCTGCTTCCCGCCATCGGGGTCGCCATGGTGAGCGGCTATATCGCGATCTCCTACGAGTTGATCTGGTACCGCATCTATAGTTTTGCCATGGAATCCCGAGCCGATAGCTTCGGCCTGCTGTTGAGCGCCTATCTGGGCGGCCTCGCCATCGGCGCCTATGGGGCGGGTTGGATTTGCCGGCGCGGCGATATCATGGCCAAGGACCGGGCCCTGCCAATTCTGGGCGGGTTGTTGCTGGCGGCCAACGCAGCCGCCTATCTGGCCGTGCCGGCGATGTTGGTCTGTGCCGGGGTCTGCAAATCCGGCCGGATGGCGGATTTGGTTGTGATCGCCCTGGCAACCGTGTTGTTGGGGACAGTGCTGCCCTTCACCGCCCATGCCGCGCTGGCGCCCGACGAGCGCGCCGGCCACAAGTTTTCCTTGATCTATGCCGGTAATATTCTGGGTTCGGTCGGGGGCGGCCTGATCACCGGATTTTGGCTATTTGATCGTCTCCAATTGCAACATATCGCTTTACTGCTGGCACTGGCGGGCCTGACGGTCAGTAGCCTGGTTATCCTTGCCGGCCCGGCGCCCAAGAGATTTAGAAATTTACGAGCCGTTACCCTTACGGCCACTGCCGTGTTGCTTGCGGTGGCGGCGCCGGCCTTGTACGCCAACGTCTATGGCAAACTGCACTATGGCCATGAATTCGATAGCGATGGTCCGTTGCGGACGGTCGTCGAAACCAGCAGCGGCGTTGTTGTCCTATCGAAAAGCGGCGTCATCTACAGCGGCGGCGCCTACGAGGGCCAGTTCAACGTCAGCCCCCTGCCGGGCCAGGACGGCAACCGCGTGACGCGCGCCTACCTGACGGCGGCGATCCACCCAAGGCCGAGGCATGTCTTGTTCATCGGGCTGGGTTCAGGCTCCTGGGTGCAGGTTTTGGCGCATGACCCGGAGATTGAAGACATTACAGTCATCGAGATCAACCCTGGCTTCGTGCGTTTGGCCGGCGCCCAACCGGTGGTCGCCAGTCTGCTGAAAAACCGCAAGGTCAAGATCATCATCGACGATGGCCGGCGTTTCCTAAAACGGACCGAGAAGCGCTTTGATCTGATCATACAAAATACAATTGTCTACTGGCGCGCCCATGCGACAAACCTGTTGTCGCGCGAATATATTGCTCTCACCCGTTCGCGGTTGCGGCCCGGCGGTAGGCTGTACATCAACTCGACCCGGTCCGCCTTTGCCCACAAGATCCTGGTTTCGGTCTTTCCCCACGCCATGCGCTACGAAAATATGATTATCGCCGGCAACGAACCGGTGGTGATCGACCGGGCCCGCTTCCAAAGGAAATTGTTGCAATGGCGCATCGATGGAAAGGCCGTCGTGCCCCCCGACCTACGCCATGAGGATTTGTTCAATCTCCTGACCAAGCCAAAGTGGCACGATACGCCGACCTGGGAGAGCAATGCGCACATGGTGGAACGAACCAAGGGGTTGCCGGTCATAACCGATAACAACATGGCCACCGAATTCCGCCACGCCGACACCCACCCCTAGATCTGACTGCGCCGGGTCGAGCAGATGAAACCGTCGTACCAAAAATGCATCAGAGAGACGGTCAGGAAGGTGGCGACGAGCCAGCTATTGTGGCCGTGGTAATTGCCGGCGAGGAAGCCATAGACCAGCGCGAAGCCGATGAGCAGCACCAAGGCTGCCGCGGAGGCATGGCGCAGGCCCTCGCCGCCGGCGAGGCGGACCAGGGTTTTTCGCTCCGCCCACCAAATAATGCCGAAATACTGCAAGGCATGGAAGAAATTCACGATAAAAAAGGCCATGCCGAACGGGTTGAAGCCCCAAGCGTAGATCGAACAGACGGCGGTGCAAAACAACAGTGCGACCTTTTGATAGGAGATCCGGTGCCCGGCCCGGGCCAACCGCCAATAGGCGAATAGGTAATATGCGAGGAAGGGAACGCCGGTCCCGATCACCAGCCAACTGAGAATGCCGCTGTTGGATTCCACATAAGCCGGAATTTTGGTAAAGAATACGGCGTGGACCAGCTCAAAATCCGAAAATTCATTCACATGGTCCATCAATGTCGCGCCGGCGGCGATGGGCCCGGCATAGATAACAAAATTCAAGATGATATCGAGACGCCGTCCGACGCGGGGGTCATTGCCCGCCAGCTTGTCGTAGATCCGGCCAAGACCGAAGGTTTGCAAGCTGGAATGATAAACATCCCAAAATGTCGTGAGCACCGAGCCAATGATCAAGGCCCAGGTGGACAGTCCCATGGACGCCAGCAGCAACAAGGGCACGATGGTGAAACGAAACGGATGCAGGGCGAAGATGGCGGGATTGAAGTGCGATCGGAAGACGACGATGACCAGATGCGCCATGATGAACATGGCGAGAAAGATATCCAGAAAATTGTCGCCGCTGTGAATATGGCAATGGACGCCTACGGCTTCGTCAATGGCGGCGCCAAGTGAGGTGTTGGCTCTTCCCGACAAGCCATCAATCGCCGTGTTGCCGTTTGACAATATGTCGGGCGATCCAGAGCAGGAATATTTCTCCGACGGCATCGCCGAGGACATCATCACTGAACTTTCTAAGTTCCGTTGGTTGTTCGTGATCGCCCGCAATTCCTCGTTCGCCTACAAAGGGCGAGCAGTGGACATAAAGCAGGTGGGCCGTGAATTAGGCGTCGAGTATGTGCTGGAAGGTAGCGTTCGCAAGGCAGGCAACCGGGTGCGGATCACGGCGCAGCTTATCGATGCTGCTACTTCGAACCATATCTGGGCAGAACGTTATGACCGCCCGATTGAAGACATATTCGATTTGCAAGATGAAATGACCAGTGCCATTACGGCGGCGACCGGCGTCGAACTTGCCGGTGCCGAACAGGAACGAGCAACCCGAAAGCAACCCGACGATCTTAGCGCCTGGGATCTTTGTCAACGGGGCATGTGGCATCTTTGGAGGTGGGGTGACGACGACTTAGATAAGGCGGAGGGGTTTCTGCGGCAGGCAATCGAGGTTGATCCTCGCCTCGGGCCGGCCCATGCGGGCCTA
>JAPYPT010000283.1:5113-6625 GCA_029937535.1 Alphaproteobacteria bacterium | reverse complement strand
AATTGGCGTCATACCACCAGTGAATATATTCATCATAGGTAATGTCGGGATAACGCGGTGGATTTTCCGCGCCGCAGCAAGTCGGCAGGCAGGAAATCAGAGTATCGAGATGAGGGCCCATGAAATAGGGGATGGCATAGCGGGCCTGATCCTCCGGCGGCACCACCCGGTGCGCGGTGGAGAGGAAACGTCCGTTGCTCCAGCGATGCAGCATATCGCCGGTGTTCACGACGAAAGATCCGGGCACGTGGGGCACATCCCACCATTCGCCCGAGGGTAATTGGATCTGCAACCCCGGCACGCCCGACTGCGCCAGGAAGGTCATGAAATTCGCATCCGTGTGGGCCGCGAAGCCATACTGCCCCGGGGTCCGGGGGGTGCGGGGATAGTGCGACAGCCGGAATGAAAACTGGCTTTCTTCGAAGGCGGGATCAAAGGTATCGGCGGGCAGATCCAGGGCCAACGCCACCGCCGGCAGCAAACGCCGTCCCAGTGCATCGACGGTTTCGGTATATTCCAGCAGATCTTCGCGAAACCCCGGCAAGCCGTCCGGCCATTCGTTCGGTCCGGCGAACCGCCGCCCGGCCAAGGGATCGGCGGCGGTCCGTTCCCGCTTGATGAAGAATGACTCGTTCATATCGGGCAGGACATCCTCGCTGACCCGGCTGGTCCGCACGCCATAGCGCGCCATGGCCATGTAGCCATTGTTATGCTCATTCATCAAAACCGCCCGCTTGGCGTCCATGTCCTGGTCATGGAAGCGTTTGGCCTGGGCGAATGTCCGGTCGATCAGCGCTTGCGGAATGCCGTGATTGACGATGACGAGGAAGCCGATGTCCTCCAATGCCGTCCGCAGCTTGGGCGCAATTTCCGCCGCGCCCGCCAGGCCGCCCGCCAAACCGCCCGCTGCCAGCGGCGCCAGATCAATCAACGGAATGGGGTTGCTCGAATTGTTGTCCATGAAACGTGCCTTTGTGCCAAGCCTCTTTTCACGCAGCATGATCATAGACCCAACCGTGACGGCGTCAATTATCTGACGATGCGATTGGCCTTAATGTTTATACCGGAAGCGGAATAATCCACGGGCACGCCCTCAATCTGCGCCCCCGCGGGGATTCGGTTGAAGGCCTCCTCCGTGACGAGAATTTCCCCGGTTTCGGCCAGATCCTCACCGAGCTTGCTGGCTATATTTACCGGTACACCCCAAAAATCGGTCTGTTTTATCAGTAGAAACTTACCATAATCGATACCGACCGAGGCGTGGATATTGAAGCCTTCCGATGTGGTCAAATTCATCGCTTCAAGGGTATGGTTATAGGTGATCGCCATTCGGACCGCGTCCAGCACATCGGGAAACCGGGCGAAGCAATTGTCCGCCTCGAATTTTACCACCTGTCCGTTGTTATGCTTGATGATGGCGGGCGCCGTCATGCGCATCCTCTGCACCATGGACAAATAATGGGTGAGGCCGTGCTTTTGCGAAAGACGGGAAAATCCGGCCATGTCCAGCAC
>JAPYPT010000283.1:0-5103 GCA_029937535.1 Alphaproteobacteria bacterium | reverse complement strand
GTCCAGCACCAAGACAGCTTCCTCGATGCCAAACTCCCGCCAGATTTCGGCATCGATCTTTTGCCGGTCCTCATCATGTTGGGCGCGGGCATATTTTTCCAGAAGATCGTAGAATTCAACCATAATTTTTGTCCAAATCTGAATATGGGTCTCTATCACCGCATCTCGGCATGAGACGGCGCCCGCGGTTATTCAACCAGTCCCGCCTTGCGCCAGCCATCGATAAACGGCGCCGCGTCGCCGGGGTCCTTGAACGGCAGCCGGTCCATATGCGCCCTTGCGTCATAGCCGGGATTGATGTCCTTGAGCTCCCGCCAGATGCGGCGGGCCTCGTCCGCATCGTTCAAATGGCCCAGGGCCGAGGCCAGGAACGCGCGCGACAGATCAGTGGTCGGATTTACCGAAATCCGCTGCCGGAACAGGGCGGCGGCGGCGGCGTGGTCGCCGGCCACGAAATGGGCCGTGCCCAGGAAATGCATGTACTGGCCCTGGAACGCGGGATCCAGCCGCATCGCCTCTTCTATAAAGGGGATCGCCTTGGCCGGCGCGCCGGTATAGATGTAGACGACACCCCGGACATTTAGGGCCGGCGCGTAGTTGGGATTGAGCGCCAGGGCCCGGTCCGCCGCATCGGCCCATCGTTCGTAATCTTTTTTGAACATGGCAACCATTGCCGCGACGTAATGGGCGAAAGGATCCTTGCCGTCCTTGGCGATCGCCTCACTGACAAAGCTCTCGGCCTGGTCCAGGGATCTCTCCGGTGTATCGCTCCAACGGTTCTGATGATCGAGCAAATAGGCCATGCCCAGGCCCGCGCGAGGCGCGCCATAGTCGGGGTCGAGTTCAATGGACCGGCGGAAACTCTCCGTTGCGCCGTCGAACATCTCGCGGTCTCTTTTGATCCCGAACATCAAGGCGCGGCCCTTGAGGAAATAGTCGTGGCTGGCCACGTCCTTCGCGCCGCCATCGGCGATCAGGGATTTCTCACTCTCGCTCAAGGTGACCTTAAGCGCACCGACGATCTGTTGCGTGACGTCGTCCTGAACCTTGAAAATATCGGTCAGATCACGGTCATAGCGTTCCGCCCAAAGATGCCCGCCGCTGGATCCATCGATCAGCTGAGCGGTGATGCGGACACGGTTGGCGGCCTTGCGGATGCTGCCTTCAAGGGCGAATTTGACACCGAGTTCACGGCATACGTCGGGCACGTTAAAGGTCTTATCCTTGTAGACGAAGGCCGAGTTTCGCGCGATCACGAACAACTGGGAGATTTTCGAGAGATCGGTGATGATATCCTCGGTGATACCGTCGGAGAAATATTCCTGCTCCGGATCGCCCGACATATTATTGAACGGTAGCACGACGATGGAGGGTTTGTCCTGGACCGGTTGCGGGACGGCATTGGCGGGGGCGGCGGCGGGGTCCACGGCGCCCCAGTGCCAAATTTGCACCGGCCGCGCGATATTCTTCACGTCGTGGCTGGCGCCATCCCGCCATTCAAGGTCGATGCGGTCGCGGACCTGGCGGTAGGCATCATCGGAAATAGTCACGCCACCCGGTTCCCCCAAGGCCTCGATCCGGGCCGCGATGTTGACGCCGTCGCCAAAAATATCGTCGCCCTCGACAATCACATCACCGAGATGAATGCCAAGGCGGAAACAGATGAGCCGTGCATCGGCGATGCCTTCATTGCGCTTGATCATGCCCGTTTGAATAGCGACCGCGCACTCGACCGCCACGACGACGGAGGGGAATTCCAACAGCAGACCGTCGCCCATGGTCTTGACGATGCGGCCGCCATGTCCCGCGATCAAGGCATCGATCAATTCGGCCCGATGGTCTCGCAGTGCCGCAAGGGTGCCGACTTCGTCGATGCCCATCAGGCGCGAATAGCCGACCACATCGGCGGAGATGATCGCCGCCAACCGGCGTTGTGTCCCCTTTGGCATGGCGCCAGTTTAGCGGCGGTTGGCCGATTATTCCATGGGTGAATACCCGGCCGCGCTACGAACCCATCCCGGCCCGGCGCCGCCGGGCATCCAGACACTTGAGATGGAACGCCAGGAGCCCGGCCTCCGCCGCGTATCCGGCCATCCAGCCGACTAGGCCAATGGCGGCGCCGTTGGCCGTCACGAACAGCAGTGTAGTGGTTGAAATCAGCGCCGCGACGCCGACCCGGGTGAGGCCGCTGGCCGCCAGCATCGTGGTGTTCCGCGCGCCCGCGAGCAGGCCGCGGTACAGCGCCGAATAGGCCCACGCCGCCGACATCAGAAACGCCAGTTTCAAGGCCGGCGCACAATAGCTCCGAAGCTCCGCTTTCAGACCCATGGCATCGACCAGGACATAACGTTCCAACGGCGTATGAAAAAGCACAAAGCCGATCAGCCCGAAAAAGCCAATCAGATGCAGGGTGAACAGAAATATCGGCCGCCGGTCGGCGATGGTCTTCACCAGGGTCTGCGCCGTCGAGACGAGATTGCGCATGGGGCTCATCAACAGGCTGACCAGGCCGTAAACGATGCTGAAGGCCGCCAACGCCAGATCCGGGTTCGCAGACAGACCGAGGAAGATGCTGATCACGGTCACCATGCCCATTTCGGCCGAGGTATTCATCATCAGCGGCCAGGAAAACCGCCATTGCTGCCGGAAGTTGGGTGGTGTTTCCGCACCCGGCTCGGCGCCGGACGGCAAATTGCGGAACAGGCCTTGGGCGAACACCAACGCCACCATGGTTTCCAACAGCATGCAGATAACAAGAGCCGCCGCCCCGACCGCGGCCCCTGACAATATTTCCGGCAGAAACACCAGGGAAACCGCCAACGAGCCCAGACGAACGCAGGTGGCGTAGGTGATGAATATGGTCCGCTGATGCATCAGGATCAGGCCGAAGCATAGGGAGCGGGTGATCAGAATGGGCGCGCTCAACGACAATATGAACGTCGCCGTTTTGGCCTGTTCCACCACCGCCGCGCTGGCGCCGAACAGCCCGCCAAAGGCCCAGTCGCCAAGGCTGGTAAAGACCAGCGCCTGGGCGATGATCCATGGCAGCACGACGATCACAACCATGAACCGCAGAAGCCGGCCCAGGGCCCGTTTGGTTTTTAGATAGGAAAGTGTCAGGACGGCGCAAACCTCGGTGCTGGAGGAGAGCGCGAAATAAAGCGTGAAGGCGACGTGAAAGGCGGCCAACGTGACATTCTGATCGGGCGAGCGCGCCAGGGCGGCATTGATCACCGATTTGGAGATCATGTTAAGCTCGGTCATGAAAATAAGCGGCACGAAGAACCGGTAAGCGGTACCGAGGGTCACATTACCGGTCATGAAGCAACATGGACCACTCGATATGGCACAACGACCTACTCGGACGAGGCGACGCTAAGATGCCCATTTTCACCCGGAACCCAGAGCCGCGAACACGTGAGTTTGCTGCCCTGGATTGCCGGGTCGAGCCCGGCAATGACCAAGAAGGTTGGCCACAATATAGAAAACAAGGTCATGCCCGGACTTGATCCGGGCATCCATTGGCACTGTTGGCGGGCAAATCATTCTCGAGACCGCTCTATGGCAGTTCAATAACGATATTGCCGAATTCATCCCGCCTGGCCTTGGCGTCGGGGGGGACCAGGCAGGTGGCGTCGTACTCCTCGATAATCAATGGTCCGGCGCGTTCCCCGTCCAAATCCGCGCGGCTCAAGACAACGGCTTCAACCCATCCCAGTTCCGGGCCGAAATAGGCCTGGCGGCTGCCCATGTCCCGGTCCTGGCGGGTATCCATGTTCTGTAACCGGTCCGGCACGCCGGGGTGGTCGGGAATGGCGCGGCCGATCAATTGGGCGTTGACCAACATCACCGGTTCCTCCGGTCCGGCGCGGTGGCCGTAGGTGCGTTCATGTTCCTGACCGAAGCGCTCCTCCAGTTCGGCGACCTTTTCGGGCGTGAAATCGCCGTCCGGGGCCGGTACGGTCAATTCATAGATCTGGCCCTTGTAATGCATGTTGGCCGTGCGGCTGATCTCCACTTGTTCGGGGCGGTAACCGTCCGCCGCCAGTTGCCCCCGGGCGTCCCGTTCCAGATCACCCCAGATGCCGTTCAAGGCCGAGGGCGCGGCATCGCGGAGCACCTGCATCATGGAACGGGAATAGTGATGTTCCACATCCGCGTAGAGCAGCCCGAAGGAAGAAAACAGGCCCGGATGGGGCGGTACGACGATGCGCCGCATATTCAGCGCCTTGGCCATGCCGGCGGCAAACAAGGGGCCGTTACCGCCGAAAGCGAACAAGGTATAGGCGCGCGGGTCGCGGCCCCGCTCGGAGGATATGGCGCGAATGGCCCGGATCATGTTGGAAATGGCGATTTGATGGGCGCCATATGCGGCATGGTCCAAATCCAGGCCCAGGGGTTCGGCGATTTGCGCCTGGAAAACCTGGGCGCCCTTTTCAGCCTGTAGTTCCAGCTCGCCGCCAATCAGGTATTCGGGATTCAAATATCCCAGAATGACATTGGCATCGGTCACCGTGGCCTCCTCACCCCCCATGCCATAGCAGACCGGACCCGGCACCGCGCCGGCGCTTTGCGGGCCGGTTTGCATGGAACCGCCGGCATCGATCCAAACAATGGAGCCGCCGCCCGCGCCAACCTCCGCCAAATCGATCGCCGGCACCTTCAGATGGTAGCCCGCGCCGGTCATCAGGCGGGAGCCGACCATGATGCCGCCGCCGACCTGGTAATCCAGGCTGCGGGTGTATTCGCCGTCCTCGACCATGGAGGCCTTGGCCGTGGTGCCGCCCATGTCGAAGGTGATGATATCGGGCAGATCCAATTTGCGGGCCAGGGCCTGGGCCCCGACGACGCCGCCGGCGGGGCCGGATTCGATAATGTTGGCGGGCTTGCGTTCCGCCACCTCCGAGCTGACCAGACCGCCGTTGGATTGCATCAACAACAGCGGCGCCTTGATCCCGCCGCCGGCCAGGCGGGCGCTCAATTGCCGCAGATACTGACTGACGATGGGCATGATATAGGCGTTGATGACGGTGGTGGAGGTGCGTTGATATTCGGAAATTTCCGGCAGCACGTCGGCTGAAATACAATGGGGCAGATCCGGCG
>JAPYPT010000282.1 GCA_029937535.1 Alphaproteobacteria bacterium | reverse complement strand
GCGGCGCCGGCAACCAAAGCGGTTACCATCCGGGCACAAGACAAGAACTTTGGAATTCGATTATTCTTCATCAGGCAACTCCCCCGTCACCACGGCCACTACCACATTATAGCAAATTCCGCGGGGCCCTGTCAGGAAGCATCATTCCTCACGTTGGCTGGAAGCCGCCAACCCAAGACGTTGCCCACGTTTTTTGCTTCAATCGCATCCATTTTCTCGAACGGCAACCCTGCTTCATGACTCAGTTGTTGATAGAATACATTGCTGACGACGATTTCCCCCTGAGTGGCGACCCCGGTCAGCCGTGCCGTGAGATTGAGCGCGTCACCAAAGAAGCCAATATAGTCGGAAGAAAACGGGCGATAGGGCAACAGGTTCAGCGCGCCCATCGCGATCCCCACGTGCGCGCCTTTGGTCTCTTGCAAAAAGTCCAGTTCCCGTTCCCAGCGGCTTGAAACGGAATCGCCAATTTCCAACAACGCCAAGGCACTGTCCAATGCGCTCTGAATGTAGTCACGATTACGATTTCCAATGCCAAAAATACCAATGACCTCGTCACCGACAAATTGATACATCAAACCGCCAGCGTTTTGGATCGCGTCACGTGCCGCCGAATAGAATATCGAAAGGCAGTCACGGCTGATGCTTGGATCGTGCGTATGGCGCACAAATCTTGAAAACCCGCTTAAGTCCGCCATTACAATTGCCAAATCTTGATACACGCCCGGTTTTACGATCTCCTCGGGCGGCAAGTTCTTGGCGCGATGCATATCATTCAGTGTCCAGGCATTGAAATGCCATAACAACGAGGCGGAAAGATAATGGTCCGCGTACGCCTCTCCAAAAGCATGTACCCATTTGGCCCTGTCTATCGCCTGCCGAACGGCCCGAAGATCCGCATCCGTGATCGACGAGATGCCAACGTTGAAATGTCTATTCACTTCAGCGACGAAATGCTTTTCGTCCCATAATTCGAGCGTAATATCACCATGGATATTCCCGCTGATTTCAGCTTCAAATGCCTCCAAATCTTCTATATCCGCATTGAGCACCAGAAGGATCAGGCGGCGGGAATTGTGGGCCGGCGAATGAACCGGCCCGTATTTTCTAGCGACGCTCCGTGAGACTTTTTCGGCGGAATTACCGTAACAAACCTCCATGTAGTATGCTTCCAAAGTTTCATCCTTGAAGTAGACACAAATGTCGGCAAACCTGGCGTTCCCGCCAAGATCAACCTCGCGATGAACTTTGACGCTGTCGTGTTCCAGACCATCGGTGAAGACATGTTGAAATCGACACAACTCACAGCAAATTTCTTCCAGGAATAAGTTAACCAACCGATTGTACGATTCCCGTTTATCTTCCTCAGCAATCATTGTCGTCAAATCCCAACAAATTCAGCGAAATCAATATTCATATCGACTTTCAAAAAACTGGAGTTTGGGCGTAAGAATTGGGGTTTTGCTTCCTGCAGGTCATCGCACCATAAACTAGAACCTACATGCCGTCACGATGCGCAATGCGACGGCGAATAACGGACGCACGGTTCGCTCCTTCTTAAAAAAGAGGTCTTGCTCCCGATGTGCTTGAGCTTGTTGGCCGTCCAGGCCTCAAATATCCGCCACGGCTCTATGGGGCGCGTCGAAATATTCCATTGATTGCATTTCCATCAGGCGCGAAACAGTGCGCTGGAATTCGAAGCCGCCCTCGCCTTCGGGATAGATGCCGTCCACGTCCGTCGCGGCGGAGGCGACCAGTTTGATGGCGTTGTCATAGAGGATATCGATCAGGATCACGAAGCGGCGGGCCTCGTTGCGCCTGTCGGGGCCCAGTTGCGGGATGCCGGCCAGGACCATGGTGTGAAAATGCTTGGTCAGGGCCAGATAGTCGTGTGCGCCCAGGGGTTTTTCGCACAGATCGGAAAAATGGAAACGGGCCACGCCCTTGGCCTGTTGCGGGATCTTCACCGTGCGGCCCTTGACCTTGATTTCGGCGCCCTGGCCAATGGGTTGATCGGTCAGGCTTGCAAAGGCGGCGTCCAGCTTGCCCGCGGCGGCGGCGTCCAGGGGGGTGTGGTAGACGGGGACGCCGTGCATGCGGGCCAGGCGGTAGTCCAGCAGACCCTCCAGGCAGAGCACATCGAGGCGTTCCTTGAGATCCTTGATGAAGGGCAGAAACAATTGCCGGTTCAAACCGCCCTTGTACAATTCGTCCGGCGCCCGGTTGGAGGTGGCGATGACCACCACGCCCAGTTCGAACAAGCGGGCGAACAGACGGCCCAGGATCATGGCGTCGGCGATGTCGCGCACTTCGAACTCGTCGAAACAGAGCAGCCAAGTCGCCTCGGCGATATCGGCGGCGATGGGCGGCAGGGGATCATCGCCCCAGCCCCGCTTGGCCCGCTCCGCCTTGGGCGTCTTGCGGAATTGATTAATACGGCCGTGCACCTCGCCCATGAATTCGTGGAAATGCACCCGGCGCTTTTTCTCGATCGGGGCGCCGTCGTAGAACAGATCCATCAGCATGGATTTGCCCCGGCCCACGTCGCCATAGATATAGATGCCTTCGGGCGCCGGCTCCCTCGGTCCGCCGCCAAACAGAAATTGCCGCCATTTTCCGCCTCCGCCCCCGTTGGGAACGTACTGGGCCAGGCGGTGATGCAGCATTTGCAGCTTTTCCACCGCCAGTTCCTGGGCCGGATCGGCGTCCAGTTCACCCGATTGGCGCAAGGCACGGTAACGGGCGAGCGGTTCGTTCTCCTCCACGCGGGCCGTCGCTCCCCTTAGGAGGAGCCGGGGGTGGGCATGGCGAACTCGGCGCCCGCCCGGATGCCCGTGGGCCAGCGCGAGGTCACGGTCTTGGTCCGGGTATAAAAATGCACCCCGTCGGGACCGTGCTGATTGCTGTCGCCAAAGGCCGAGCGCTTCCAGCCGCCGAAGCTATAGAATGCCATGGGTACGGGAATGGGCACGTTGACGCCCACCATGCCGACCTCCACCTGGTCGGTGAAGGCGCGGGCCGCATCGCCGTCGCGGGTGAAGATGGCGACACCATTGCCGAATTCATGCTCGGAGGGCAGACGCAGCGCCTCGTCAAAATCCGGCGCCCGGACCACTGACAATACCGGGCCGAAGATTTCCTCTTTATAGATGCGCATGTCATCCGTGACGTTGTCGAACAGACAGCCGCCCAGGAAAAACCCGTCTTCGTAGCCCTGGGCATGAAAATCCCGGCCATCGACCACCAGATCGGCGCCCTCTTCCACGCCCAAATCCACATAGCCGCGCACCTTGGCCAGATGCTCGGCCGAGACCAACGGCCCCATTTCGCTTTCCGGGTCCAGGGACGGCCCGATCTTCAGAGCCTCGATGCGCGGTTTCAGGCGCGCCACTAGTTCGTCCGCCGTATCCTGGCCCACGGGCACGGCGACGGAGACCGCCATGCAGCGCTCTCCGGCGGAGCCATACCCGGCGCCCATGAGGGCGTCCACCACCAGCTCCATATCCGCATCGGGCATGACGATCATGTGGTTCTTGGCCCCGCCCATGGCCTGCACGCGCTTGCCGAAATGGGCGGCGCGTTCATAGACATAGTTGGCGATGGGGGTGGAGCCGACGAAGCTGATGGCCTTCACCTCCGGCTCTTCGATCAGGGTATCCACGGCCAGCTTGTCGCCGTTCAGGACGTTCAGCACACCCGGCGGGGCGCCCGCCTCCAGCATCAATTCGCCCAGGCGCAGGGGCAGGGAGGGGTCTTTCTCCGACGGTTTGAGAATAAAGCAATTGCCGCAGGCGATGGCCACCGGGAACATCCACATGGGCACCATGGCCGGAAAATTAAACGGTGTGATGCCGGCCACCACGCCCAGGGGCTGGCGAATGGAATAAAGATCGATGCCGCCCGCCACGTTGCCGGAATATTCACCCTTCAGCATCTGCGGAATGCCGCAGGAAAATTCCACCACTTCCAGGCCCCGGGTGATGGAACCCGCCGCGTCTGATTTTACCTTGCCATGCTCGATGGAGACGATTTCCGACAATTCGTCCATGTTTTTTTCAAGCAGTTCCTTGAAACGGAACATCACCCGCGCCCGGTTCGAGGGCGAGGTCGCGGCCCATTCGGGAACCGCCTTTTGGGAGGAGGCGATACAGGCCCGCACCTCGTCCACCCCGGCCAGGGGTAATTCGGAAATCTGCTCGCCGGTGGAGGCGTTATAGACCGGACTGAAGCGGCCGCTTTGCCCCGCAACCTCGCTGCCGTGGATAAAGTGATGTAGCTGTTGCATGATAATTATTGCCCATCCACCAGGCCAAGGTCCCGCCCGGCGGCGGCCTGTTTGCCTTGGGTGGTGCGGTACGAACGATATGCTGGCATGGCTGATATACCTTCGTTGTGGCCGAGAAAATGCGAGCCGGAACCTAGCAGGTTCCGGGGTGGGTTTCCAATACAGTTGGCCGCTCGGGAGAAAACAATATCGCCGCCGGCCCGGCTATCTCAGTGCGGCTATCCCGGCGCGGCGCCGGAGCCGATGACGAATTCATACTCCGTCTCGAACCCGCCGTCGCTTTCAAACTGGCCAAGGCAGCTTCTGACATCGGCCCAGGCGGCGGCCTTTGCCTCGTCGTTCAGCTCCGTGATCACGGCGCGGTAGGCGCCGAAAGCCTCTTGCATCATAGCCAGCGCATCATCGGCGGAGGCCAGGCGCAAGGGCGCCCGCACCACGGTCAGGCGGATATCGGCAAACCCGGCATCGGCCAGCAACGCCTCCTGATCGGATCGGTATGTGATGTCCCACCGCTACCGCGGCGGTTCCACTTCCAGGGCGCCGGTCAGAATTTCCAATTGTTCCCGGTCCCTGATGAACAGAACCCGGCCCTTGCGCTCGACAATGCCGGACTTGGCCAGTTGCGACATGTTGCGGGCCACGGTTTCCCGGGTGGTCGAGGCCATGGCCGCGATCACCTTGTGGGTCGGCAGGGCCGGGATCACCCATTGGCCCGGATTGACCGGGCTTTCCTCCGCCATGCGCAAAAGGTGGCGATAAACCCGCTCCACCGCGCCCAGGGTGGAAAGATCCATGATCCGTTCATCGCAACTGCGGATAATGTCGGCCAGGCAGCTCAAAACCCGTAGGGCAATGATCGGGTGCTTGGTGAGTTGTTCGATAAATAATCCCGGCGCCAGTGAACCCAGCAGACAATCCTCCAGCGCCACCACGCTGGCCGAACGGAGCTTGCCGTCGATGGCCGAAATTTCGCCGAAATAGCCGCCCTGTTTCAGGTGCGCCAGGGCGATGTCCCGCCCGGTCATGGAATAGTTGACCACCTGCACCGCGCCCTCGGCCACGAAATAGACATCGCTGTCGCCGCTGTTGCGTTCGACAATTCGATCGCCGGCCTTGAAGCGCCGCCAACGGCAGCGCGCCTCCAGCGCACCCTTGGCGTCCGCATCAAGGCATTCCAGCAATTCGATGCTATCCAGTCGGTTGGGTTCCCCGCTCGACACCTTTATGTGGCCCCCTATTATCCCTCTTCACGGGTCCGCGAAGATTACTCCCATTACGTCAAGCGGCATAGATCATTTTCTAGGCTCGACAGAGTTGCCTGGGTACTGCCACCATGGGCACATGCAATCATCGAAGAACCGCCACGCAAAAACAAAAGGACTTGTGGAACCATGAAACCAGTCTGTCTCGTCATGGGCGCGGGCGCCGGCATCGGCGGCACCGTGGGCAAACGCTTCGCACAAGAGGGCTATCACGCCGTCCTCTGCCGGCGCACGGACCAGGAGGGCCTGAACACCCTGGTGGCCGACATTGAAGGCGCGGGCGGCACGGCCACGGGCCACCTGCTGAACGCCATCGACCCCGACGGTATCGAGCAGCGCGTGGCCGCCATCGAGGCGGATATCGGTGCAATAGAGGTCGTGGTCTTCAATCTGGGCGCCCAGATCGGCAACAGACCCCTGGCGGATACCTCATACAAGGCTTTCGAATTGGGCTGGCGCATGGCCACCTTCGCCCTGTTCCGCCTCGCCTCCGCCGTCTGCCCGCTCATGGAGGCGCGGGGCAGCGGCGCCATATTGGTCACCTCCGCCACGGCGGCCATGCGCGGCAACGCCGGCCAGCACTCCCATGCCGCCGCCATGGGCGGCCGCCGCCTGCTGTGCCAGTCCCTGAACGCGGAGTTCGGCCCCAAGGGCATCCACATCGCCCACATCGTCATCGACGGCTCGGTCGATGCCCCCGATACCCTGGGCAAGATGCTGGGCCCGGAAGGCTTCCAAAAACTCCGCGAAACCAAGGGCCTGGAACACGACGGCCTCATGCTCCCCGCCAAGATCGCCGAAACCTATTTACACCTGGCCCAACAACACCGTTCCACCTGGACCTTTGAAATGGACCTGCGCGCCTTCTCGGATCTGCCGTGGTTTAATCATTGAGGGAGATTTGAGGACGGGCAGGGCATTTAGGTTATCAACGCCTCCCGTACAGCCTCGGGGGCTTTCTCGATCACCTTGAGGAAGGCACGGGCCTGAAGGGGCGGTTTCCGGGAACCCTGTTCCCAATTCCGAATGGAATGGGTCGTGAAGCCAAATTGCCGGGCGAAGCCGGCTTGCGAAAGTTGGAGTTTCTGGCGAA
>JAPYPT010000281.1 GCA_029937535.1 Alphaproteobacteria bacterium | reverse complement strand
ACCCCGAATACCGCGCCCACCGCAATATGGGTGGAACTGACGGGTAAGCCCAGGGTCGAGGCGATGATCACGGTGATGGCCGCCGACAGCGCCACGCAGTAGGCCCGCATGGGGTTCATCTTGGTGATCTGCTGGCCAACGGTGCGGATCAGCTTGGGCCCGAACAACAACAGCCCGGCGGAAATCCCGGCCGCGCCGATGAACATTACCCAAAGGGGAATTTCCACCTTGGCCGCGATCTCGCCACTTTCCGCCGTGGCGACAATGGCCGCCAGGGGCCCCACCGCATTGGCGACGTCATTGGAGCCATGGGCAAATGACAGCAAGGCGGCGGAACAAATCAACGGAATGGTGAACAGCGAACGCACGGATTTGTTGCGGTTCTCCATGCCCTCTGCCTGGCGTGCGATCAGCGGATTGACGATGAAATATGTCACGGCGAATATGGCCACGCCGATTGCCGTGATGGTCCAGCCATCGGGACGCCAGACCCGTTTCAGGCCCTTCATGACCAGATAGGCGGAAAACACCCCGGCCATGATGGCGACCAGGATCGGCACCCAGCGCTTGGCGCCGGCGATCTTGTCATCGCGATAGATGATGTTGGCCTTGATGAAGGCCAGGAAGATCGCCGCGATGACGCCGCCCATGAGGGGCGATATGACCCAGGATGCGGCGATCATGCCCATTTGGGGCCAATTGATGACGCTAAAGCCGACGGCGGCAATGCCCGCGCCGACGACGCCGCCAACGATGGCATGGGTGGTGGAAACCGGCGCATTCAGCATGGTCGCGATATTGACCCACAGGGCGGCCGCCAACAGGGCGGACAGCATGCACCAGATGAACATATCGGAATTGGGAAAATCCTGGGGCGCGATAATGCCCTTCGATATGGTGCCGACCACATCGCCACCGGCGACAATGGCGCCCATGGCCTCGAAAATAGAGGCAATCACCAACGCCCCCACCATGGTCAGGGCGCGGGACCCTACCGCGGCGCCCACATTGTTGGCGACATCATTGGCGCCGATATTCAACGCCATATAGCCGCCGATAATACCGGCGATGATGACGATGGTACGCTGTTCCCCGCCGGAACTGATGATGGTCACGCCAACCCAGACGATTAACAGGAACAATAGCGCCAAGCCCAGTTTGGTGACCAGGCCCGCCTGTTCCAGTGTGGCGGCGCCGATCCGATCAAACTTGGCAAGATCCTTGCTGAGTGTTTCTTTGTACATAAAGACGCGCCCCCGCGCTTTCATACCAAGGTACGGTGATAGTCCCCAAATAATCCATATCGGCGGAGCGTTCGCCGCCCGCCGATGACTGCAAATTAGGACACGGGCCCTCCGCCGCCAATGCGGCAGATGGCCACACCCGAAAACACGCGGTAGTAGAAGGTCTTAGGCGGCTTTCGGTGCCGCGGCCTTGACGCCGGCGTCCACGTGGCTGTCGTACTTGGCGAAGTTATCCCGGAAGCGCGCGACCAGATCCTGGGCCTGGGCATCATAGGCGGCGCCGTCGGCCCAGGTGCGGCGTGGATCCAGCATCTCGCTTGGCACGCCGGGGCAGGATTCGGGCACCATCAGGCCGAAATGTCCGTCCTCCCGGAACGGCGCGCCGGCCAGTTTACCTTCCAGCGCCGCGCTTAACAGGGCGCGGGTGTGCTGGATCGGCATGCGATAGCCGGTGCCGTAGATGCCCCCCGTCCAGCCGGTATTGACCAGCCAGCAGTTGACCCCGTTTTGGGCGATGCGGTCCCGCAGCATGTTGCCGTAAACGGTCGGATGGCGCGGCATGAAGGGGGCGCCAAAGCAGGTCGAGAATGTCGCCTCGGGCTCGCGGCCCATGCCTTTCTCGGTCCCCGCCACCTTGGCCGTGTAGCCGGAGAGGAAGTGATACATGGCTTGTTCCGGGGTCAGCCGTGACAGCGGCGGCAGCACGCCAAAGGCATCCGCCGTCAACATCACCACATTGCGCGGATGGCCCGATATGCCGCTCTCAAGAATATTGGGAATGAAGTCGATGGGATAGGACGCGCGGGTATTTTCCGTATAGCGGCTGTCGTCCAGATCCAGACGCCGGGTGTCGGGGTCCATCACGACATTTTCCAGCACCGTGCCGAAACGCCGGGTCGTGGCAAAAATCTCCGGCTCAGCCTCAGCTGAAAGATTGATCACCTTGGCGTAGCAACCGCCTTCGAAATTGAACAGGCCATTTTCGCTCCAGCCATGTTCGTCATCGCCAACCAACTGCCGGTTCGGGTCGGCGGACAATGTGGTCTTGCCAGTGCCCGAGAGGCCAAAGAAAATCGCCGAACCGCCATCCGCCCCCACATTGACCGAACAATGCATGGGCAGGACGTCCTCGGCGGGCAGCAGATAGTTCAGGATCGAAAATACGGACTTCTTGATCTCGCCGGCATAAGAGGTGCCGCCGATGATCACCACGCGGCGCTCGAAGGACGCCAGAATATAGGTACCCGTGCGCAGGCCCGGGGTGTCGGCGGGCGCCTCCAGCTCCGGGGCGTGCAGAATGGTGAACTGTGGCTCAAAACTAGCCAGTTCGGCCGCCGTTGGCTGGATGAACATATTCCGGGCGAACAAGGTATGCCAAGCCTGCTGCGTCACGATACGGACGCCGAGGCGATGGTCCTTGTCGGCGCCAGCCCAAACATCCTGGACGAACAGGTCCCGACCTTCATAATGAGCAAGATGGGCTTTTAGAATGGCGTCGAATTCGTCGGGCTTAATTGGTTTGTTGACCGCGCCCCAATCAATATTGCTTTCGTTGGAGGCTTCCCGAACGATGAATTTGTCGTTCGCGGAACGCCCCGTGTGGACGCCCGTTCGGCAGACCAGGGCGCCGCCGTGGCTCAACTCCGCCTCACCGTTGGCGAGCGCCATTTGGTACAACGCACTGGTTGTCAAATTCCAATATTCCTTGCCGGGATTATTGATGCCCTGCGTTTTCAGCCCATGGCGGCTGACGTTAGCTCCGATCTGCGTCACTGAACTCTCCCAAGAGTCGAGAATAGGTTCGCCGGCGGGAACCGGCGGAACATATTGTTAAACTGATAGCGATCATGGGGCACCCGCGCCCACCTGCTTCCATTGCTTCCCCTGGGGCCAAGATAAGCGCCTATTGTTGAGGTGGCAATAATGTCTGTGGGGGAAAGCGCGCCGCAATCGTCGGGGTGCGGCAATTTGGCGCAGGTTCTGGCTTGCTTCGTCATGATGATGCCTTGGCGCGTGCCGCATGAGCCAGGTCGACCAGCCGTTGACGCAGCGAATCGGTATCAATCGCCGGCGTCTCGAAATCCAGGCGCAGAACCTCCCCCGCCCGGCGCAGATCGCACCCCTCCAGGTCGCAGCCGGTCATCACCCAGCCCTCGCCCGTGGCGCCCAACAGGTTTTGCGCATAGTCCTGAATGGCGTCGCCATGATCATCGTTCATATGGCTGACCGCGCCAGCTTCCCAATCGGCTATGCCACAAGCTTCGGCGGCTTGAAACAACAGATCATCCCCATCAATCCATTCGATTCTGCCAAACCCGGCGACCAGATGGCCCCGTGTTACGGATACGGAGTAAAATGAGAAATCGCCAAAATCGGCATATTCCGCCGCATCTTCATGACGGGCCAGAAAGCGCCGCCGCAAACCGGCCCCTTCGTTGCGGACAGCCTGGCCCTGTACGCTGAGCCGGGCCCCGGTCAAGGGCGAGGGCAGACCCCGGGTCCCGTCGAACAACAGGGACACCCGGTTGTCGGCGGCGATATTCTTGGCATGTTCGGCCAGGTCGGAAATCAACAAAATGGGCGCGGCGTCATGATCGACGGCGACCAGAACCAGCGAGGCATGGGGATGGCCGTCATCAGGCAGACAGGTGGCCAGCGCCGCCGTGTCATGGGCCCGCATCAGACGCCGGGCCAGATTAGCTGAATTTGTCATGCCGTCGATCGCCATTCATTGTTCGTTGGCTATTCCAATCAAAGGCGAGTATAGCGCTGCATCGCCAGCTTTCCGATGATCGCCGTCACTAATAATACCAAGGTTCGGTGATAGAGACCCTTGGCATTGGATATAGCCATGAATACCACGATACCCATAGCACCCCGTCGGGGATTGGCGATGGATTTCGCCATCAGCGTACGGGCGATCGCCAAATTGGCGGCGCCGGTGGCGGTGGCGCGGCTGGGCATGTTGGTCATGGTAATGGTCGATATTGCCATGACCGGCCATTTCGGCACCGCGGATTTGGCCTATTACAGCCTGGCCCAGGCTGTTCATATGGTCTGTATGCTGATCGGCGTTGGCATGCTGATCGGCACGGCGGTGTTGTGCGCCCAGGCGGTGGGGGCGGGGACACACCGCGATTGCGGCGTGATCTGGCGCGTCTCGGCCTTGCATGCGTTGATCCTGGGGAGTTTCTTCGCGCTGCTGGCCCTGGCGGGCAGATATTTTTACCACCTGCTGGGCTACTAGCCGGATCTGGTGGACGGCGCCGGCGATGTCCTGGCCATCCTCAATTTCGGGCTGCCGGGGCAACTGATCTACGCCGCCTGCATTTTGTTTCTCGAATCATTGAGCCGGCCCGGGCCCGGTCTGGTCATCATAATCGTGGCCAATGTCGTCAACGCTGGCCTGAACTGGCTGCTGATCGGCGGTGATATCGGGCTGGGCGCCCAAGGCGCCGCCTGGGCCACCACCGCCGTCCGTTGGCTGATCGCGGTGGCTTCCGTGATCTATATTCTGCGCATGGCGGAAGCGCGCCACTACAACGTTGCCGGGCCCATGGAAAATTGGCGCACGATTGGCGCCAAATTGCGTGGCCTCGGCTATCCGCTGGGTCTGGCCCAGGGGCTGGAATCGGCAGCCTTTGCGTCCCTGACCTTGTTCGCCGGGCATATCAGCGGCACGGCCGCGGGCGCCTTTCAGATTGTCATCTCGATGATCGGATTTTGCTTCATGGCGGCGATCGGCGTGGGCACGGCAACGGCGGTGCATGTGGGTATGTCGATCGGCCGGCAGGATCAACGGCAAATGATGCTGTCGGGTTGGGCGGGCTTGCTCACGATCACGGTGTTCATGGCCGTCATGGCGATGATCATGGTGTTGTTCCCAGAAACCCTTGGCGGCATATTCACCGATGATCCGGCATTGCTGGCCATTGTCGTGCCGACCCTGCTGGTGGGCGCGGCAACGCTGATTTGCGACGGCGGGCAAGGGGTCTTGATGGGCGCCTTGCGCGGCGCGGGCGATGTCTGGGTGCCGACCGCCATGCACCTTTGTTCATTCGTTCTGGTCATGGTCCCGGCGGCGGGCTGGTTGGCGCTGCGCACGGACCTGGGCACGCCAGGCTTGATGCTGGGCACCTTCTGCGGTGTAACCTTGGCCGCGGCGCTGCTGGCTGGGCGCTTCCAGGTGATTTCGAGGCGCCCCATCCGCCGGCTCTAGGTCTGCCTATTTCTGAAGAAGTGCCTAAATATGGTCACATTCCCGCCGCAATGGGTGCCGGCCTTGGCGTTAGAGTAATTCCAGACTACATGTTAGATAGATCTGAAGGGGTATGGCATGGCCGCGACCATCACGCTCGTCGATGATGACAAGAACATTTTGACCTCTGTTTCCATAGCGCTGGAGGCCGAGGGCTACAAGGTTTTGACCTATACCGAGGGGCAAGCGGCGCTCCAGGCCATGACCGACAGGGCGCCGGATTTGGCCGTGCTGGATATCAAGATGCCGGGCATGGATGGCATGGAATTGCTCAACCGCTTGCGCCGGGTTTCGACCCTGCCGGTGATCTTCCTCACCTCCAAGGATGAAGAGATCGATGAAATGCTGGGCCTGAAAATGGGCGCGGACGACTATATCCGCAAACCATTTTCCCAGCGTCTGTTGATCGAGCGGATCCGCACCGTCCTCCGCCGCAGCGACGCCGTCGGGCGGCCGGGGGATGATGATGACAGCGAATTACTGATCAGGGGTGAATTGCGCCTGGACCCGAGGCGTCACGAATGTATCTGGCGGGGCGCCGAAATACAGCTGACGGTGACGGAATTCCTACTTCTTCAGGCGCTGGCGAAGCACACCGGCCATGTAAAAAGCCGGGACCAGTTGATGGATGCGGCCTATGGCGACAATATCTATGTGGATGACCGGACCATAGATTCACACATCAAACGCCTGCGCCGTAAATTCAAGGCGGCCGACGACGCGTTTACCGGCATCGAAACCCTGTACGGCCTGGGCTACCGCTTCCAGGAATAACGCAATTACGCCGAAAGCGACCCGCGTTCATTGGAACGTAGCCCAGTCTGGCGGCTATTGTTGCCATTGATGTTGTCGGTTACCCACTGAGAAGCAGATCCCGCAGGCCGTAAAACCTTGGTGCCGGGTCGATCCCAAGCATTCGCCCGGCCTTTTCCTGTGCCGAAGGGCAGTATAGACTTCATCGACGCGCATAGGGGAGAACATGGCATGACCGACGCAACCCTGCATGAACGCGACGACCGTGGCAATTGGCAACCGGCGGAACCTATCGCACTGGCGCCGATCAACGCCTGGCCGCCGCGCCCCGTGGCTGTCGTTAAATGGCTGTTCGGTTTTCCCGGTTATATTTGGCCCTACAACCTGTTCTGGCT
>JAPYPT010000280.1 GCA_029937535.1 Alphaproteobacteria bacterium | reverse complement strand
GTATCGAACGGGTCGAGGGGATTTAGAACCTATCCCGAAACAAAAACGGCGCGGTTATCCGGGAGGGGAAGCACGGCTGTCCTGTCAATTTCTGGGACGTGGCGCGATGCCGGACGGTTCGGTCAAGCGGCTCTGGATTGCCGGGTCACGCCCGGCAATGACATATCTCGAGAAATTTTGTCTAAAAACTGCAAAATCGTCATACCCGCGCTTGACGCGGGTATCCAGGGCCGCACCGCAAATCGGTGAAAATTCGACTGGTTGTCATGTCACGACGACGATCAGAAATTAAACTGGACAGCAATGGAATAGGAGCGGTCAGGCCGATCGGATCGCCCGCCAGATTTTTTCCGGTGTGGCCGGCATGTCCATATGGTTGATGCCCAAGGGCGCCAGGGCATCGATCACCGCGTTCATGACGGCCGGCAAGGCGCCCGAACATCCCGCTTCGCCGCAGCCCTTGACGCCGAGTGGGTTGGTCGTGGCGGGAACCGGGTGATCATGAAACTCTATATTTGGTATTTGGTCGGCCCGCGGCATGGCGTAGTCCATGAATGATCCCGACAGCAATTGCCCGCCGCCGTCATAGACGGCGTGTTCCATCAACACCTGGCCGATACCCTGGACAATACCGCCGTGTACCTGGCCGGCGACAATCATTGGATTGGCCATCACGCCGAAATCATCCACCGCCACATACCGCTCCAATGTGGTGACCCCGGTGTCCGGATCGATCTCCACCTCGCAGATATGGACGCCGTTGGGATACGTCGAGGGCGGTGTATCGATAGCCAGGGCGGCGTTCAAGGCGCCGTCCCGGCCCTCGGGCGATTTCGCCAGCTTCAACAGGGTGATCGCGCGGTCCGTGCCCGCGACATGCAAGCCTTGGGCGGTGAATTCGATATCCTCCACCGCGGTCTCGAATTTTTCGGCGGCCAGATGCCGGGCCTTTTCCCTGACCTCGGCACTGACCGCGACCACGGCCGCCCCGGTGGCCATGATGGAGCGGGAGCCGCCCGTGCCGCCGCCGACGATTAACTGATCGCTGTCGCCCTGCACCAGACGGATGCTTTCGAACGGCAGACCCAGTTGATCCGCCAGGACCTGGGCAAAAGGGGCGGCATGGCCCTGGCCGTAATCCATGGTGCCGGTGATCAGACTGACGGTGCCGTCGTCCTCGAACCGGATGCCGCCCATTTCCTTGCCTGGCGGCGCCGTTGCCTCCAGGTAACAGGACAGGCCGCGTCCCCGTAGTCTCCCCTTTCCCCGGCTGGCCGCTTGCCGGGCCTCGAAACCGATCCAGTCGGCGGCATTGAGGCATTTGTCAAGCACGCCGGGGAAATCGCCGCTGTCGTAGGGCTGGCCGGAGGCGGATGTGAAGGGCATATCGGCTTTCGGGATCAAATTCCGGCGACGCAACTCGATGGGATCGCGGCCCGTTTCCCGCGCGGCGAGATCAACCAGCCGTTCCATATAATAGTTCGCTTCCGGCCGGCCGGCGCCGCGATAGGCGCCGATGGGCGTGGTGTTGGTGAAATAGCATTTGGTGGTGATGGCGATGTGCGGCGTTTTGTAAACGCCCGGCAGGTTCTTGAAGATATTGCCAACCTGAATGTTCGGGCCGACGGTGGTCAGGGCGGCGCCCATGTTGGCCAGCCCATCCACCCGGGCGGCAAGAAAATTGCCATCCTCATCCAGCGCCAATGCGGCCTCCACCACGGAATCCCGGCCGTGCTGGTCCGAGATGAAGCTGTCGCTGCGCAGATCGCACCATTTTATGGGCCGCCTCAACGCGCGGGCGCCATGCAGAATGGCCACATATTCGGGATAGACCGGCGATTTCATGCCGAACGAGCCACCGACGTTGCGGGTCCGCACGCGGACCTGTTCGGGGGGCACGTTCAGAACCTTGTTGGCTAGCATGTTCTTGGTCGCGAACGGCCCCTGACAACCCACATGCAGGGTAAAGCGGCCATCGTATTCGGCCACCGCCGCGCGCGGCTCCATCGCCGCCACGACGATCCGGTTGTTGAGTATCTTCAGGCGGCTGACATGGGCCGCGCGGACGAAGGCGGCCTCGACCGCGGTGAAATCACCATTGTGGAAATCCAGACAAAGATTGCCGGGCGCCTCGTCCCAGATTTGCGGAGCGTCCGCGTCGCCGGCGGCCTCGACCGTATCCACGGCGTCCAGCGCCTCGATTTCCAGCTCGATAGCCTCGGCGCCATCGCGGGCCTGATCAATTGTTTCGGCGATGACGGCGGCAACGGGATGACCCACATAGCGCACCCGGTCCACGGCCAGGGCATGGTTCTCCGGCGTCTTCATGTCGCTGCCGTCGTGGTTCTTCAAGGCGACGACACAGGGCAGGGGGCCATAACCCGCCGCCTTCAGGTCCGCGCCCGTGTAGATCGCCAAAACGCCGGGCATGGCGGCGGCGGCGGCGGTATCAAGGGCGCGAATAATGCCATGGGCTTGCGGAGAGCGGAGCATATAGGCATGGGCCTGGCCGGCTAAATTGATATCATCGCTATAGCGCCCCTCGCCCCGCAGTAATTGCGGGTCTTCCGTACGCGGGATGGATTGGCCCACGGCATTTGCGCCTGTAACAAGTTCCATTCGGCAGTTCCCTCAATTCGATTGTTTGGCTTTGTTCACGGCACTATACAGAAACGGACATGGAAATCCGGCCGCTCTTCAAGCGTATTTTGAGATAAAAGGTATTACAGATGGTAACGGGCGCGCGTGTCGGGGTCGATATTGGCGGCACCTTCACGGATTTGGTCCTATGCGACGACCGGGGGCGGACCTGGTTCGAGAAAATCGCCTCCACTCCGGCCCACCCCGAAGGGGCGGTATTGGACGGCATTGTTGCGTTGCTGGAGCAGGGGGGGGTGGGCCCGGCGGATTTGGTTGAAGTCCTGCACGGCACCACGGTGGGCTCCAACACTTTGTTGCAGCAAAGCGGCGCGGTGACCGGCTTGATCACGACCAAGGGCTTTCGCGACGTGCTGGAAATCGGCCGTGTGCGCACGCCCGATATGTTTGATCTGCAATGGGACAAACCCCGCCCCCTGGTGCCCCGCCGCCTGCGGGGCGAGGTTGGGGAAAGGATCGCCGCCGATGGCAGCGTCGTGCTGCCGCTTGATGAGGACGAGCTATGCCGCGTGGCCGACAAATTGGTGGCCGCGGGCGTGGTCTCCATCGCCATTTGCTTCATCAACAGTTTTCGAAATCCCGATCATGAACGCCGGGCGGAGGCGGTATTACGCCATCGTTTCCCCGACGTTGCCATTACCGCCTCGGTCTCGGTGCTGGCGGAAATGCGGGAGTATGAGCGGACCTCGACCGTGGTCGTGAACGCCTATGTCCTGCCGATCCTGCAATCCTATCTGCGGCGTCTGAGCGAGGGCTTGCTGGCCATGGGCGTGACGGCGCCGCTGTTGGTCAGCGATTCAAACGGCGGTCTGGCGGCAGCCCGCACGGCCCAGGACAAGCCGGTATTTTTTATCTCGTCTGGCCGGTCGGCGGGTGTTGTCGGTGCGGCCCGCCTGGGACGGGCGGCGGGTCTGGAGGATATCGTGGTGTTCGACATGGGCGGCACGACGGCTTCCGCCTCGCTGGTACGGGGTGGTCAAATATCGAGGGCCAATGAGTATGAATTCCGTGCCGGCATCTCGGCGCCGGCCCGTTTCATCAAGGCGGGCGGCTACATGATGCGGGTGCCCACCGTCGATGTCGCGGAAGTCGGTAGCGGAGGCGGTTCCATCGCCTGGATAGATGACGGCGGGCTGCTGCATGTGGGCCCCCTTTCCGCCGGCGCCGATCCCGGCCCGGTCTGTTACGGCCGTGGCGGCGAGCGGCCCACGGTGAGCGATGCCAATCTGGTGCTTGGCTATCTGCCGGACCGTCTCGCCGATGGCAGCCTGTCGCTTGACGTTGAGGCAGCGGCGGCGTCGATTGAGCGGGAGCTGGCGGTGCCCCTCGGTCTGTCCCTGGAAGAGGCGGCTTTCGGTGTCCGCGAAGTGGCCAATGTCAACATGGCCCGCACCATTCGCGCCGTCAGTATCGAACGCGGCATCGACCCGCGCGATTTCAGCCTGTGCGCCTTTGGCGGCAGCGGCCCCGTCCATGCCTGTGATCTGGCCCGTGGCCTGGGCATGAAACGGGTCATGCTGCCCATGATGCCGGGGGTCTTCACCGCCCTGGGCATGTTGACGGGCGATGTGGAGCGGCATTTCCTGACCGCCATGCCGGGCCTGTTGGATGATCTGACATTGCCGGATCTGGAGCCGGCGGTTTCGAACCTGCGGGCCCTGGCGGCGGCGGCCCTGGGAGAGGAGAATTTCGATCCGGAACAGATGCGGTTCGCCTTCAGTCTGGAATTGCGGTTCGAGGGTCAGGATTCGGAAATTCCGATCGCACTGCCCGCCGTGCTTCGTGAAGCCGACATGGAGGGATTGCGGCAGGCTTTCCTGACCGCCTATGAAGCGCTCTATCAGTACGTTTCCGAAGATCAGGTGGAAGTGGTCAATCTTCGGCTTCTGGCGCGGGGCGTGCGGCCGGGCAAGCTGGATTTTGCCACATTGGGGAGGTCGGATTCCGACCGTCGGTCACGGCCCAACGGTGAGAGGATGGTCTATTTCGGGCGCCGGGACGGCTGGTTGCCGACGATGATTCAGGATCGCCAAACCTTCGATGGTGCGGCCAGCGGCCCCTTGATCCTTGAGAGCACCGACAGCACCATTGTCGTGCCCCCTTGGGCCCGGGTGCGGGGCGACAGGCTGGGCAATCTGTTGATTGAGCTTGAGGGGGAGGTATTGCCGTGACCATGAAACGCGATCCCATCACCTTCGCGGTCATCAAGAACGGCCTCGATACCATCGTCGATGATATGGCCTATACGGTCATGCGCACGGCGCGCTCGCCCATTGTGCGCGACGTGCTGGATTATTCCACGACAATTACCGATGCCAGGGGCCGCATCCTGGCCCAGGCCAAGACCGTTGCCCTGCATCTGGGCGCGGTGCCCGATGCCATGACCGTGGTGTTGGATGAATTCGACGGCGATCTGTTCGAGGGCGATGTCATTATCCTCAATGATCCTTATGCGGGCGGTATGCATCTGCCCGATATTTTCATGTTTAAGCCGATTTTCCACCGTGAGATTTTGCAAGGTTTCGCCGTCGTGATTGCCCATCATGGCGATGTCGGCGGGCGGGTGCCGGGTTCCAACGCCTCCGATTCAACCGAGATCTTTCAGGAAGGCCTGCGCATTCCGCCGTTAAAATTGTATGCCGCGGGCCAGCCCGACCGATCGCTGTTTGCCTTGCTGCGGACCAATGTGCGCCTGCCGCAAATGCTGATCGGTGATTTGCAGGCGCAGCTGGCGACCTGCTATGTGGGGGAGGGGGCCTTCATCTCTCTGCTGGAAAAAAATATGGCGCCGCCACATTGGGGCAATACTTTGACGAACTGCTGGATTATGGCGAACGGCTGACCCGCCAGGCCATCGCCGCATGGCCCAATGGGCACTACCACTTTACCGACTATATTGACGACGATGGATTTGATCAGGGGCCCATCCCCATTGTCTGCGCCATCGAGGTTCAAGACGATCATCTGATGGTGGATTTTGCCGGCTCCAGCCCCCAGGTCATTCGCGACCTTATCGGCGGCCCAGGAAGGTGCCGAAAGCCGGCGGCGCAAATATGAACCCGAAGGCAAAACTGTTGTTGGCCCCCATCCACGTTGCCCGCCCGTGCGCAGTGCATCTCAAGGCAAGTTGTCGGGTGATGCATTGGCAAAATTCGATTTGGCCAAGGCAATCGTCACGGAATTGCTCCCGGACATAACAGACGCCTTCGAGGAATGGGTCCTGTTGAAATCGGCCTTGGGTCCAGCCGTTTCTCAAGCGTCCAAGGTCGTGGCCTGGGTAGCTCCCTTGAAGGCGAGTTATGACCGCGTCGGAAAGCTAAAAAACATCGTAAAGAAAATTCAGGCAAATCCGCTGAATAAATTCATCAACCGGGCCGATGAATTAAGGCGCGAGGTGGAATCTTATTGGGCCATCACAAAACGCCGGCGGGCCGCATTGCCATCAAATATCAAGATAGCTTTGAAACAGGCCAACAAGAAGCCCGCGACGAAGGACGATTTCGCATCCTCATTGGGAGCGGCTCTCGACAGTCTTGATAAACCGTCCACTCAGACAACCTCAGCATCGGCGCGGGGCGGTGCGGCGTCATCACTTGAAGCCGCATTGAACAAACTCGGAAGTGACAGCGCGGCAGCGGATTCCGGCACGAGTTCCCTGGCCAGCGCGCTCGACCGTTTGGGCGCGAAGACCGATGAACAGGGTAGCGGCTCGCTCAACAATTTGTTGAACCAGGTCGAGGGCAACGCCGTCGGCGAAAAAATGGCCAATCTGCAAGCCGAAGATCCTTTTGCCGCCCGGTTGGAGTTGCGCAAGCAACAGGTATTTGCGTCCCTAAAAAAGGGGGACTACGCCCGGGCATTGGACGCGATCGACAAAATCCGGGCGCTCGGCGGCGATCTACCGGCGTCCTTGCTCTATTTCGAAGGGAAGGCTGCGCTGGAGACAGGAGATTTCTCACGCGCACTAGGGGCTATAGAAGCCTTCTTTAATGCGCC
>JAPYPT010000504.1 GCA_029937535.1 Alphaproteobacteria bacterium | reverse complement strand
GCTTAGCGACGGCCTTGGATCGCGCAGCGTGATCCGCGGTGCGCGGCCCGTGGTTCAAGGAAGATTGTTGCGGTGTGGCGGCTGTTGCCCCTTTTTTCGGCCATATTAGGAGAGACTAGGTCGTAGGCTCTAAATGCTGGCCACTTGCGGCCCAAGCTTGGAGTGGAGCACTCTAGTGTATTGATTGGAACAAAAGAGTCCGCAGAGGGATTCCCCACGGAGTTATAGTGTGCGATTGTTTCCCATGCGTACAGGAATATCATTCACGGTTTCCGCGACCGACCAAAAGCGGCTTGAACGGATTGTCAAAGATCGGCAATCACGACAAAAACATGTCTGGCGTTCCCGGATTGTCATTTTGTCGTCCGCCGTGCATGGCACACACGAGATTATGCGGGCGACCGGCAAGTCGAAGACGTGCGTCTGGCGCTGGCAGGCACGTTTCATGGAAGAGGGTGTTGATGGCCTTTTGCGCGACAAGACCCGGCCGCCCGGGATCGCCCCGATTGCGGCCCACCGGGTGCGGGAGATTGTTGCCCTGACACTCCAGCCGCCGCCGCATGAGGCGACCCATTGGACGTTGCGAGCGATGGCGGCGCTGGCCGGTGTCGCAGCCTCGACGGTACAGGCGATCTGGAAAGCCCATGGCCTTGTGCCGCACCGCTTCCGGCAGTTCAAATTGTCCAACGACCCCCGGTTTTCGGAGAAACTGCATGATATCGTTGGCCTTTATGTGTCTCCGCCAGCCCATGCGGTGGTGCTGTCAATTGACGAGAAGTCGCAAATACAGGCCCCTGACCGCACCCAGCCGGGCTTGCCGTTGAAGAAGGGGCGCGGTGCAACGATGACCCATGATTACAAACGAAACGGCACAACCACCCTGTTTGCGGCCCTTAATGTGGTGGATGGAACGGTGATCGGCCAGAACATGCAGCGCCACCGGCATCAGGAGTTCATTCGCTTCCTCAACCAGATCGAACGCACTGTCGCCAAGGACAAGGAAATCCACGCCATTGTCGACAACTATGCAGCCCACAAGAAAGACAAAGTCCAGGCCTGGCTGCAGCGCCATCCGCGCTGGACGTTGCACTTCACCCCGACATCGAGCTCGTGGTTGAACGCAGTCGAAGGCTTTTTCGCCAAACTGACCCGCCGCAGGCTCAAGCACGGCGTTTTCTACTCGATGATCGATCTGCAAGCCGCAATCAACCGCTTCATCAAGGAATACAACGCCAACGACGCCAAGCCCTTTATATGGAAAGCAAATCCAGACGAAATCGTCGCAGCGAGAAACAGGGGGTTCCAAACGTTGGAATCAATCCACTAGAACCTTGCCCCGTTCAATTCTCGGTCCGCTGGCAAGACAACAAAGGTATGGACCGGCACCACGAATGC
>JAPYPT010000010.1 GCA_029937535.1 Alphaproteobacteria bacterium | reverse complement strand
TCGAGCCTGGCTCGCTGGTTCCGACCCTGCAGGGTTGGGATGCGGTCAAGGCCGGCTCGATTGACGCCATGTGGGGCACCGCCGGCTATCACGTTGGCAAATTCCCCGCCCTTTCGTTCTTCACCGCCGTGCCGTTCGGCCCGCGTGGTGGCGAATTCCTGGCCTGGCTGGGCTATGGCGGCGGCGATGAAATCTACAATCGCCTGTATCACGACAATGGCGTGCACGGTTTGCATTGCGCCCTTATCGCGCCAGAGACATCGGGTTGGTTCCGCAAACGGTACAACTCTGTTACCGAACTGAAGGGCCTGAAAATGCGCTTCTTCGGTCTGGGCGCGGTTGTGATGTCCAAGCTTGGCGTTTCCACCCAGTTGCTGGCTGGCGCCGACATCTATCCGGCTCTGGAACGCGGCGTGATCGATGCGACGGAATTCTCCATGCCTTCGATCGATTATGATCTTGGCTTCTATCAAATCGCTAAGTTCAACTATTTCCCCGGCTGGCATCAGCAAAGCTCCATTGGCGAACTGTTGATGAACAAAGCCGGTTGGGATGCCTTGGACAAGCAACAACAGGCTATTATTTCGGTTGCCTGTGGCGATTCCATTACTTGGTCGAACACCCGTTCGGAAGCCCTGCAGTTCGAAGCTATGGCTAAGTTGAAAGCCAAGGGCGTTACCTCGGTGCGTTGGCCCGATTCTGACCTGGATATTCTGCGGAAGGCCTGGGAAGAAGTGGTCGTCGAAGAATCCGCCAAGGATCCTTTGTTCAAGGAAGTGAATGAAAGCTACAGCGCTTTCCGCGCCAAGTACAAAATCTGGAAAGATCACGGCTATCTCGATTGATAACCGGACTTGACCACGTTAGGTCATCACTGCGATAAAGCTGGGCCCCGGTTTTCCGGGGCCCAGTAATATTGGCGACCAATTAGACGACCAATAATAAGAACCGCGCCGCGGACTTATCGTCTGGCAAATTTTTTTGCCGCGACGTCCGTGGCATCAATCCCGAGAGACGCTTTAGTAACCGGCCGCGCGCGCCGGAAACGGAAATTGAACCATGGAATTTTTTGCTGAATATCTTCCGATCTTTATGTTTTTGAGCCTGGCATGCCTGTTGTTCACCGGTTATCCGGTGGCCTTCATTCTTGGCGGCCTGGCGATTGGCTTTGGCCTGATCGGCTACGGCATGGATATGTTTAAACTGATTGAATATTTCAATTTCATGCCGCGCATTTGGGGCATGGCGGCGGAAAATTTAGTGCTGGTCGCCGTGCCCACGTTCGTTTTCATGGGCACCATGATGGAACGCAGCGGCATCGCCAACGAGATGCTGTATTGCTGCCAGGTCTTGCTGCGCCGGGTGCCGGGCGCCCTGGCTCTGGCCGTGACCGTCATGGGCACCATTCTGGCGGCCATGACCGGTATTATTGGCGCCTCGGTGACCATGATGACCGCTTTGGCCCTGCCGGTGATGTTGCGGCAAGGCTATCATCAAACCCTGGCGACCGGCGTCATCGCGGCCTCGGGCACCTTGGGAATTTTGATCCCGCCGTCGATCATGCTGATCATCATGGCGGATCTGCTGTCCATTTCGGTTGGCACATTGTTCATGTCGGCGATTATCCCCGGCCTGGTATTGGCGACAATGTATCTCACTTTCGTGACGTCCTGGGCCGCCATAAAGCCCAGCATCGCGCCGAAGCTGCCGCCGGAGTTGCTTTATGTGCCGTCCAACGAATTGGGGCCGTTGCTGGTGCGGGGATTTTTCCCGCCGGTGGTTCTAATCGCCTTCATCAAGGGTTCGATCCTGCTGGGTTGGGCGACGCCGTCCGAAGCCGGCGCGGTCGGCGCCTTTGGCGCCATGGTCATTGCGGCCTTCAAGGGCACCTTGAAATGGGATGTGGTGAAGGGCGTTTGCCAATCATCCGGCCTGACCATCGCGATGATCTTTTTCATCGTCATGTCGGCAACCTGCTTCGCCTATGTGTTCCGCTCCCTGGGCGGCGACGACGTGGTGGAAGATTTGATCCTAAAGGCCGGATTTGGCTCTTGGGGGCTGTTGTTCCTGATCATGGCCATCGTGTTCTTCCTTGGTTTTTTCCTGGATTGGGTCGAGATCACCTTGATCGTCCTGCCGGTGTTCGCGCCGCTGGTGGCGGAATTGGATTTCACCGGTCACGTCGCCGACGACAACGTGGTCTACTGGTTCACGGTTCTGGTCGCGATCAACCTGCAAACATCGTTCCTGACCCCGCCATTTGGCTTCGCCTTGTTCTACATGAAAGGTATTGCGCCAAAAGAGGTGGATATTAAGAACATCTATCTGGGCATCATACCGTTCGTGTTGATCCAGTTGGTCGGGGTGATCCTGGTGCTGGTCTTTCCTAAGATCGCGCTGTGGCTGCCAAACCTTGTTTACGCCTAGATTGGAGTTGTGAGATGACCGAAACAACCGCGTCTCGCCAGGAAACGAGCTCTCACCCCATGGTGCTGCTTTCCTACAAGCTGAAAAGTTTTGTTGAATTTTTCGGCCAAAACGGCGCCTTTTTCATTCTGCCCCTGGTGGGTTTCACCATGTTGGATGTCTTCGGTCGCAAGATGACCAACCAAACGGTATTCGGCTTTTCCATTGATGCGCAGCTTTGGCTGGTGGAAAACGTCAGCAGGATGTTCCAGTCCACCATGTTGCAGGAGTTGGAATGGCATGTGCATACGGCCCTGTTCTCATTGGTTCTGGGCTATGGCTTTACCCGCAACCGCCACGTCCGGGTGGATCTGGTGCGCATGCATCTGCAAACCAAGGCCCAGGCATTTATCGAGTTCGTGGGCACCACGTTTTTCATGATCCCCTATACCCTCGTGGTGCTCTATTTCTGCTACATCTTCACCTACGATTCCTTCATCACCAACGAAATTTCACCCTCCCTGGTGGGGATGAGCCACCGTTGGATTATCAAAACAGTTCTGGGTGTCGGCCTGATTATTGCCCTGGCCTCGGGCGTCGCGGTATGGCTGCAATCGGCCGTGATTTTGTTCGGGACAAAAAATATCAGGTTCGAACTGATGACCTTGGAATGGCCCGAAGATATGGGCGAAGGCGTCGAAGGTTATAAGCGCATGGTTCTGGAAGAGCAGGAGACCGATATGAAAAAGATCGGCGAGAGCGGCAAGGGTTAGCTAAGCTTTCAGACCGACAACACAAAAACAAAGCCCCCGGCGACATTGTCCCGGGGGCTTTTTTTTGGGCATGTATTTCGACCGTCCCTCGGTTTTACTTACCGTGGAACTGAACTTTCTCGGCCAATTGCTTTTCCAGCTCATTGACGGACATGCCGAAATAGGAAATCGGCACGTGAATTGACGGCCAACCTAGCATTTGGCCCTCGAACTTGGCCGCCTGTGGGGAAAAAGCCGCGAACATGCCGACGCGCCGGCGCATGTGCCGGGCGGCCTGTGGCTCCAGTTCATTGTCATCAACGGCGATCATCAAAACCCGCCGCAGCAAGGTCGCCTTGGAGGTGCCAATGCCGACCACGGCGTGCCAGGGGATCAACCCCACGTCCGGCCGGCGGCAGCGAATGCCCTCGTCATCAATGATTAAGATCGGTTTTTTATCGAAGGCCATTTGCAGCAATACGAAGGCGGTCAGGGCGCCGATGAAGGCGCCGGACAGATGCAGCATGGTGCCGCCGCCCAGGATGTCCTGGCCGGTTATGGCGGCCGTCAGGGAAACCCCGGCCACCAGCACACAAGGCCCGGCCAGGATCCCCAACTTCAGCTTGGAGTTATAAGCCACGATCGGCTCGGAGCGGCCCTTGTCACGCTTCTTCTTCCGCCGCGCGCCCTTTTTGTCTTCCTCTTTCCGCTCTTGCATTCAAATCCCATCGTCGGTGTTGTGCATCGAATCCCACCCGACTGGGGAGAGAATGGATGCTTACGTTCCAGGTGGTACCGCGCCTAGGTGGTCAATAACCTCCCGCACGCCGGCGATTTCCTTCGCCGCCACCAGCATCGCCTTGCGCTCGGCCTCGGACTCGACCCACCCCCAAAGCTCTACCACACCATCGGTGACGATCACATTGGTCGCGCCGTGGCTGGTCCAGCTCTGGCTTTGCAGCGCCGCATGAACATCAAGGCGCACGGTGCGGTCATCGGCGCTGGGCGCCTTTGGACCATCATCCCGATGGCCAGCCAGGGCTTGTAGCAGATTGCCGCGGGAAACGATACCAACCAGTTCACCATCACGCATCACCGGCACCCGTTTGATATGGTTCTCTTCCAACAGCCGCGCAATGGTCGTGGTCGGCGCGAGCTCGTCGACGCTGACGATCTTCGTTGTCATGATGTCCGCTGCCGTACCACCGTGCTGTTTCACGAAGTCCTTGGCGTCCTGTTCCGGGCTGGAGAACAAATGCAGCCACCATGAACGCCGCCGTTCGCCGCTCAAACCGACCTGTTGCAGCAAATCTCCCTCGCTCACCATACCTATCGGCCGGCCGGTATTGTCCACCACCGGCACGCCGGAGATTTTGTTGTCGATCAGCACCTGAGCGATATCGGCAACGGCTATTTCGGGTGGAACAGTCACGACATTCTTGGTCATGATGTCTCTTGCAAGCATGTTGTTTCCCTTTCAGATATGAACTTACAGATCTGGACGGCGCCTCTCTTTCACCCCGCCCTCTTGTTTAATATGGCGCTTGTTTGACGATGAATCATACCCTGCGACAAAAGGCGCCAAGTTCGGCCTAGCGGCACTCACGCGATGTTGATTCAATGATAAACATAGCAATCATCCGAATAGCGGTAAAGTCATGGGCCGACACTGAAGGAAATGAATGATGCTCCTTTCGCAACGATACTTATTGACGGTACTGGCCTTGGCCCTTTGTATTTGGGTCAGCGGCGCCAACGCACAAACCGTTGTCACGCCGGATCAGGCATTGCGGATGGCAAATGGCGGCGAGATCATGATCATCGACATCCGACGGCCGGATGAATGGCGGAAAACAGGTGTTCCGAGGGGCGCGGAACGGGCCACGGTGCGGTCCAGCCGCGGGGCGGCTGAATTCCTCCGCCGCATCGCCAAACTGACGAACGGCGACAAGAACGCGCCGATCGCCCTGATCTGCGCCGCCGGCGTGCGCTCGAAACATGCCAGCAGATTTCTTCTCAGCCGCGGCTATACCCAGGTCCTCGACATTAGCGAAGGCATGCTTGGCAATCGTCAGGGCGTGGGCTGGCTGGCGCGCAAGTTGCCAGTGGACGCGTGTGATGGCTGCTAATGAAACGGTATTCCAACCCACCTCCGCGTGCGACGATCCGTCGCTGCGATGCTCGCGGCGGCTATGCCAGGTAAGGCCCGCGTGGCCGATGCCACAGATATTTATTGCTCAGATACAGTCGTAAGGAGATCCAAATGCGGAAGCTTCGTTTGCCGGTGGTTGTTGGCGCCATCGCCATGGCCTTGCCGTTCAATGTGGCTGACGCCGCAAATCTCAAGAAAGGCAAGTAAAGTGTTCAAGTAATGCAAGGCTTGCCACACCTTGAAGGCCGACGGCGAAAACAAGGTTGGACCAAACCTGCATGGATTGTTTGGCCGCAAGGCCGGTAGCTTGGACGGGTTCAAATTTTCCAAGGCCATGAAGGCTTCCGGCATCGTCTGGGACGAGGCCATGCTGGACAAATATCCGACCAAGCCGAGAAAGCTGGTGCCAAAGACAAAAATGACTTTTTCCAGACTCACAAAACAATCCCAGCGCGACAACATAATTGGTTATCTGAAAGACGCCACGAAATAGAAAAAACTGCCTATATTCCGCTGAAATCAGCCGGCGCTCCCTGGGGCGCCGGCTTTTTGGCGCGCGGTTAACCAAACGTTATTCGAATTCCCCTAGATTTTCCTCCGAGGCGGGCGCGGACAGTTCGGTTCGCACCAGTGTTCACTAGAGCAGTTCCGATCTAACGTGAATCACGAAGTGTTACTAAGTGGTTGGAAAAACTGCTCTATTCTTAAGAATCCAGGCATTTCCGAATTGGAAATGCTTCAGGGAAAATTCTATCCGGGGTTGCGATATGGCACAGCCTGCCCGTCAGGCAATAGATAGGGACGACGCCAGGCAAACTGAACATGCCGGGCCGGACCTGAATGCTTCGGCGGACGTCGATCTGTCGGGTCTGATGCGTTCAAGCCGATGGGCGATCGAAGAAGAACGTCTGCATGAATTACGGGTCCCCCTGGCGGGTGGTGTTCCGGCCTACGTGGAGCTGCCGACGGACACCGAAACCATCTTCATGCACGGCAATCGGGCCGCGACGCTGCCGGATGATAACGAAAATATTGAACGCTTTCTAACTTCCTATGGCGTTTCCCTGCTGTGTTACGGTTATCCCTATTTGCAATATGCCGACGGCTCGATCCGGCCCCTTTTTCTGATGCGGGCAAAGATCCAGGACGGCGTTTTGTGCCCCGATCCGGATGGCTATCTGAAAGTCAATTGCGCTCTTTTGCAGGATCAGGGCGTTGAGCCACTGCAGATTCAAGGCCTGGCCCATCAAATTGCCGACCCCGCCGTGCCTTTTGCCGAAAAACTGGCAACGGTTGCCAAACGCCTCGGCCTGAAAGCGGACCGGTTCAATCCCGCAAAACTAGACGAGGTCATCGCGCCCGGCGCCCTAGGCCGCATGCAATGGCGAAATCGCGCCGTCCTCGCCTCGGCTACCATGGCGCCATCGATCTCGGCCTTGCTGCGGGATCTGAACGACCTGAGCGGCGTTGAGGCACAACACCGCATCGGCGCCACCGCCCTGGGTGGGATCCAAGCCGCGGGCAGCGGCGGCGAGCTGGGTGAAGACGGGAAACAACCGCATCTGGATGGTCCCATGGTGTTCGACATGCACCGCCTGGGCTACAGCCAGACCCAGGCGGTCCGCGCCGGTATGAAACATCAGCTTATTGCGGTCACCGCGCCGCCCGGCACCGGGCAAATGGCGACGGTGGTAAATCTGATTGCCACGGCGGTGATGAATGGGCAGAGCGTGCTGTACACGGCCCGCCGCCGGGAAACCGTGGACGCCATGACCAATCATCTGAACGCCTGGGTGGGGCGTAAGATGTCGGCCGTGGTGCGGGTTGGCGACAGCCAGGTCAATGAGGCATGCCGCCTGGCCATAAATGAAACGCTACGGGAAATTCAGCGGCCCGAGGCCGATGTTTCCGAGGAAGGTGAAGACGACGGCGAGGACAAGAAAGCCTCCAACCGGGAGAAACCGACCCTCAAGGACATGGAGGAGCTGGATCGTCTGCCCGTCGCGGATAACGAGGGTGTCGATCCCTTGCGCGCGGCTCATGGTAGGGTCAATGAACTGGGCGCATTGATACGCCGGGAGGCCCTTGAACTCGGACTTGGGCAATTGCCGCCCGCCCGGCGGACGACCCCCTGCCCCAGCCATGAAAAGCTGCAGGGCTGGCGTGACGAATTCGCAATTCTGAACGGTGAGAAGAGCGGCGGCATCGGCAAGATGATGAAGGGCATGCTGTCCCGCAATGACGGCCGCGACGATCTTCTATCGGCGATCCGTGGCGCGGTGGCGAAGCTTCCCTCCGTGATTAAGGATCAAGCGGCGGAAGACCTTGAGGATGACGACAAGTTGGTCGGTATCGGCGCCGGCCTGGAAGTGTTGGGCATGTACGTCAAATGGCGGCAGCTTGTCGACAAGCGGGACAAGGCGATCCGCGACCTTATCCGCTTCAAGGATTGCCGGACCCTGGAACTGCAGGCCATGAACCAATCCGCCCGCAAGATTTCAGGCGTGCGGGAGCTGTACCGCGATTATTGGTCGGACCGCTTACAAGATGACCCGGCGGTCTTGGAGAATCAGGTTTCGACATTCTTTGACCTGATCGACAAACGCAACGAGGATGATGCCAATGAAACCCGGACCCATCGCTCCGCCCGGCTGGCCCAGGCGGTCGGTATTCTGGCCGAACAGCTACCCGTATGGAGCGCCACTCTGGACGAAGCCGGCCAGGCCTTGCCGCTAGAGCCGGGCTATTTCGATCTGGTTGTCATTGATGAGGCGGACCTTGGGGATCTGGGCCTCGTCCTGCCGGTCTTGTACCGGGGCAAACGGGCGGCGGTGTTCGGCGCTGCCCGCCATGATCAGCGCCTCTCTCCGCTGCCCCCCGAATGGGAGGCGAAACGTCAGTTCACCCAGACGGCCGCCAAGGTTACGATGTCACCGGCCAGCCGGACCGCTCTTGGCAATCTCTGCGACCTGCTGTCGGTGACGGGGGGCGTCTATCAATTGGTCGAACATTATCGTTCACACCCCCGGATCGCGGAATATCTGTCGTCAACATTTTATGAGAACAAAATGGTGGTTCAGACCAATTTCCGCAAACTGCGCTCGGACGCGCCGGAAAATCAACTGGGCGTGCAATGGCATCACGTGACCGGTCGCATGACCGTGGTTGGAAATAATTCAGTCAACGAGGGCGAGGTCAAGGAAACGGAAAAGCTGATCCGCGCCTGGGTCGAAATCGGCCTGTTCCGCGGACTGCCCCGCCGTTCGGTCGGCATCGCCACGCCGATCCCCGCCCAAGCGGAACAAATTAGGGAATTCATTAAGCGCGGCAATTTCCCGGAAAACGTACGTGAACGCATCACCGTCGCCACGCCGGACTTGTTTCTGGGCCGGCAGGTGGATTTCATAATTCTGCTGCCCGGCCTGGCGCCGGATGCACCCGATGCCTTGAACCAGGCCTTGGCCGGGGCCGAGGATTTGTATCATGACGTGGTCGGCGCGGCCCGTTTGGGTCTGCACATCGTCGGCGATCGGGATGTCTGCCGCGATGCCAACGGCCTGTGCACGGCCCTTTCAAATTTTGCCGAGGATCCACCGGCATTCGATGAGAACGGCGAGCTGATACCCGACGAGTTCGAGGTCAGGTTCGACAAGGCATTCGGGGACAAGAACGCCGAGGCGCCCTTGAATCCCTGGCCGGCGCTGCGTCAAATGCTGTTGAGCGCTGGGTTTCCCTTCCAATGCAACGTTGCTGAAGGTGAGCAGACCTTGGCGGTACGTCTCGTCTCTCCCCTTGGCGGCCGGTACAATATTGAAATCGCCGCCCCTCTGGAATCGGTTCGCGGCGAACACGAGTTGGAGGCGGAAGACAATCATGACGAAGTGATGGTGGAACGGGGCTATCAGGTCTTGCGTCTGACGCCGACGGAAATTCTGGAGAAGAATAATTTCATCATCGAGCGGCTGCAACGCATGGTTTGAGGCCGCCGATAAAAGTCACCCTGGCTTGAACCAAGGTAGGCAGACGCGGTACAGTTCGGCTGTATCGATGTCAGCGTCCCACACTGCACAAGCCATCCACACTGTCAGCCGGAAAATTTATTCAGGTAGGGGATATGACGGTTTCTAATCAGGTGCTCGAATTCCTGGAATTCGTGGAACGGCAACCGCGTCAGTCAGTAAATCAGCTGATGAGCAAAGTGCTGCTGAAAAGCCGCCTGATGACCGGGGCCGAGGGCGGCACCATCTATATTGTCCGCAGGAAGGGCCAACAACGGTGGCTGGAACCCATCAGCCTGCAAAGTGACGTTGTGCGCATCGGCAGCAGTGATTTTGTTGTTCCCATCACGACAAAAAGTATTTCCGGTTTCGTCGCCGCGTCCGGTGAGGTCGTGCGCATCGACGATGTCTACAACATAGCCGCTGGCAAGAGCTACAGCTTCAATCCCGATAACGAGTTGGCCAACTACCACACCATGTCGGTACTTTGCTTTCCCTTGAAAAACTATCAGGAGCAGGTTATCGGCGTGGTGCAGCTTATAAACCGCCGTAGCCAAGGCGTGGAAACACCGGTTCCCTTTGACGAGGACCAGGTGCAACTGGTCACCCCCATTGGCAACGTCTTGGCAACCCATATTGAACGCGCCGCCATGTTGGAAAATATTCGGCAGAAAAATGCCCGCCTGCGCCAACGCAATCGGGAATTGGGCGAGCAGCGGGCTCAGGTCATCGCCATGCAGGCCGAGACCGAGGAAGCCTTTCTGTTATCGATTGAGTTACTGGCCCGGGCCTCGGAAATCCATGACGAAGGCACCGGCAATCATATTGTCCGGGTCAATGAATACAGCTATTTCCTGGCCCAGGAATTTGGCATGGTGAAGGCTTTTTGCGACGAAATTCACTATTCGGCGCAGCTGCATGATGTCGGCAAAATGAGTGTCGATGTGGCCGTTCTCAAGAAAAAGGGCCGTCTGGACGATGATGAACGGGCCGAAATGGCCATGCATCCACAATATGGCCATCAAATCCTGGAAACCGCGCCCCGCTTGAACATGGCGGCGGAAATCGCGCTCTATCATCACGAGCAATGGGACGGCAATGGCTATCCCTACAATGTCGCGGGCGACGATATCCCCATATCCGCCCGTATCGTCGCGATGGCCGATGTTTACGATGCCTTGCGCTCCGAGAGGCCCTACAAACCGGCGTTCAATCATAAAAAGACTATTGATATTATGTTGAAGGGTGATGACCGGCTTGATCCGAACAATCATTTCGACCCGAAACTAATATCCTTGCTGGGCAAACGGCACCAAGGTATGAATAAGATCCATCGACGCCTGAAAGACTAGATCCATGGTCCCCGCCATTCGTTTCATCAAACGTCAAATGGTGTATGTAATTCCAACAATCATGCTGTTGGCGGCTCTGGGTCTGCGGATTGAGAACCCACCTTTCCTGGAAGTTTTCCGCCTCAAGCTTTTCGATTTATACAATCAGATCCACCCCCGCGAGCATCAGGAAGTGCCCGTGGCGACACTTGATCTGGACGACGAGACCCTGGCCCGCACCGGCCAGTGGCCCTGGCCGCGGAGCAAACTGGCGGAAATGTTGGCGCGGCTTTTCAACGCCGGCGCCAAGGTGGTTGCATTCGACGTGGTGTTCGCCGAACCGGACCGGACCTCGCCGAAACAGGCCCTGTCGGTCTGGCTCAACCAGCCGGTCGACAATCTGGAAGATTTGTCACCCCAGGCCAGGGCGTTTGCCAAGCCCATTCTGGAAAACATTCCCGACCATGATGATGCCTTCGCCAACATCATTGGCCAGATCCGCGACGCCGCGAAGGACATTGGCGTGATCGCGGGCGTTGTCCTGACCAACGACGGGCAGAAAAGCAAACCGGTGGTCAAGGCGGGTTTCGCCATCAGCGGCGATGACCCGCGTCCTTTCCTGAACCAATTCGATGGCGCCGTGGTCAATCTGGCCGCCATCGAGGAAGCCGCCTCCGGCGTCGGCAGTTTTAATCATGTGCCCGAAACCGACGGTATTATCCGCCGCGTACCAACATTCATGCGTATTGGCGAACAGCTTTACCCCAGCCTGTCGCTGGAGGCATTGCGGGTATTCCAGGGGGCCTCGACCTACATCCTTAAGAATTCCGGCGCCAATCAGGAAGAGAATTTTGGCGAATCCACGGGCATGAACCACATCAAGGTGGGGCATCTGGAAATTCCCGTCGATGCCGGCGGCCGATTTTGGGTGCATTTTGCAAAGGCGGCGCCGGGCCGTGTCATCCCCCTTTGGAAAGTATTCGAGGACGATTTCGATCCGTCCCTGGTGGCGGGGAAGATCTTGTTTTTCGGCACGTCCGCAGCCGGCCTCAAGGACTTGCGGACAACGCCCCTGGATTCGGCCGCCGCCGGGGTCGATGTGCACGTTCAAACCGTCGAGCAGATCCTGTCGGGACATTTCATGGAACGGCCTGATTGGGCCGAAGGGATGGAGATCATCTCGATCCTGGTCATGGGCTTTTTCCTGATCCTGATCACGCCCCGCTTCGGCGCCCTGCCGGGCGCCTCCATCTCCATCGGCACCGCCATCGGCGCCGCGGCGTTGAGCTGGTATCTGTATACGGACAAACTGATGCTGGTTGATCCGATCTATCCCGGCATCGCCATTGTGGCCATATTCCTTTCCTCTTCGACCATTCTGTACCTGAAGACGGAGGCGGAGCGCGAGCAGGTGCGCGGCGCCTTCAGCCAATATCTTTCTCCCGCCCTTGTGGAACAGCTGGCGAACGAGCCCGACCGCCTGAAACTGGGCGGTGAAAGCCGCAACATGACCTTCCTGTTTTGCGACGTCCGCGGCTTCACCTCGATTTCCGAGACCTTCAAGAACAATCCTCAAGGCCTGACCCGGCTGATCAACCGCTTTCTAACTCCACTGACCGACGCGATCCTGGCCCGGCACGGTACCATCGACAAGTATATGGGCGATTGCATCATGGCCTTTTGGAATGCCCCATTCGATGATGAACAACATCCCGAACATGCCTGTGAATCGGCCATTGTGATGTTTGAGGAATTGGCGGAACTGAACAAGGTCCTGAAGGCGGAGGCGGAAGAAAACGGCACGGAACACAAACCCCTGAATGTGGGTGTCGGGATCAACACCGGTGTATGCGTGGTCGGCAACATGGGTTCCGAACAGCGGTTCGACTATTCGGTCCTGGGCGATTCGGTCAATCTGGCCGCCCGCCTGGAGGGCCAGTCCAAGAATTACGGCGTCGGCATCGTCATCGGTGAAGATACGGAAGCCGTGGTGAACGACAAATTCGCCACCATCGAACTGGATCTGATTGCCGTGAAGGGCAAGACGGAAGCGGTTCGTATCCACACCATTCTCGGCCGCGAGGATATGTTGCGCCAACAGGACTTCCAGACACTGAAATCGCAACACAGCGAAATGCTGGAAGCCTACCGCCACCAGGAATGGGACAAGGCCCGCACCCTGGTCGGCAGTTGCCGGACAGCCGATGGCAGCTTCACGGATCTTTATGACATGTATGACGAGCGCATCGCATTTTTCCTAGAAAATCCGCCCGATCCCGAATGGGACGGTGTCTTCGTCGCCGAAACCAAATAAAATTTCAAATTCGCCTTTGGTCACGGGCCGTCGCTGGTTTAGAGCAACCTGCGTTCTTTCGAACGCAGACAAGTTGCTCTAACACATTAAAATAGATCAAATTATCAACATCAAAACGATTCCGTTTTTATACTGTTTGATCTAGCTTAGGAGCTGACTAAAATTTTGTTGCGGGACGACGAATGGCGAAGAATTCATGAGCGATTTGGAAAAAGTGAACGGACATCACGCCAAGGAGCTGTTGTCCATGCCGTTTGCCGCCGCGCTAACGGGGACCGGAGACGGCGCCAAGCTGCCCTTTGATGTGGATAACGCCCTTGCCTCGGTCGTGCGCCTGCATTCAGAGGTGCCGGAGGACGGCTACACGGCGCCGTTCTTGGGAACCGAACGGGAAGGCAACGGCATCATCATCGACGACAGCGGCTTGATCCTGACCATCGGCTATTTGATCGTCGAGGCCATGGCGATCAGCATCGGCACCAACGACGGCCGCACCATTGCCGCGGAAATGATCGCCTATGATTACGACAGCGGGTTTGGCCTGGTCCGCGCACTGGAAACCCTGGACATACCCCCCATCCCCTTGGGCAAATCAGAGGATCTGGCGGTGGGACGCGGGGTTCTGGTCGCTGGACATGGCGGCCGCGGCGCCGCGATCGGCGCCCGGGTCGTCAGCAAACGCGAGTTCGCCGGTTATTGGGAATATCTGCTGGATGAAGCCATCTTCACCGCACCTGCCCATCCGAACTGGGGCGGCGCGGCGTTGATCGGACATGAGGGTACGCTGCTCGGCGTCGGCTCGCTCTATGTGGAAGACGCCGTCGAGGACAAGGAAAGCCGTAGCGGCAATATGTTCGTACCGATCGATCTGTTGACGCCAATCATGGCGGAGATGTTGCGCGAAGGGCGCACGGCGGCCTCGTTCCGGCCCTGGCTGGGCCTGTTCTCGGCGGAGGTCGAGGGCCGCATTGAGGTCATTGGCCTGGCCAATGACGGCCCGGCGGAACGTTCCGGCCTGCAAGTTGGCGATACCATCGTCAAGGTCAACGGCCGGACCATTGCCACCATGATCGAGCTATATCGCAACGCCTGGTCCATGGGTGATGCCGGGGTGGAAATTCCCATGACCATTCTGCGCGAGACTTTCGCTTTCGAACTGGTCTTGAAGTCGGAAGACCGCTATAGCCGACTGAAATTTCAGCGCCGCTATTGATATATTATACTCGATGCGCGTTTCACCGGCTGGAGAACGCGCTATCCGAAATTTTAGGGAGATAAACATTGCGATCACGTCGGGCAATCATTCAGGGCGGCTTGGCGGCGGGCGCCATTCTTGCCGTGCCGGGTCTACTTCTTGCCGCCGCCTCGCCACAGGCAATCGAGGGTGGAGCGGCCTTTATCAAGGCTCTGGCCGGAAAAGCCATCGGCATCCTGCAATCCAGTGGAGACAAGATCGAAGTCCGTGAAGCTCAGTTCCGTGATTTGTTGTCCAACGGCTTCGACATGCCGTTTATTGCCCGGTTCGTTCTGGGCAAGCATTGGCGCAAGGCGACACCGCAGCAAAGGGCCGATTATCAGGCGTTGTTCACGGAATTTGTTCTGCAAACCTATAGCCGGCGCATGGGCGGCTATTCGGGGGAAGTCTTCACCGTGGCGGGCGCCAGGGCGGCTGGTAAACGGGATGTCATGGTTCGAACCATGATCGCGCGGCCCGGCGGTTCGGCGATCAAGGCGGATTGGCGGGTACGGCCGAAGGATGGACAATACCGAATCATCGATATCATGGTCGAGGGAGTGTCCATGGCGGTGACCCAGCGTTCTGAATTCAGTGCCGTGGTACGCCGGCGGGGTATGCAGGGTCTGTTGCAGACATTACGCGCACGGACCGAGAATTTTGGCGTCGCGTCTTAATTGTGGGAGGATTAAAAATGAAAAATTTCACAATCCCGCAGCATCTGACCACATCGGTTGGAAAGTTTTTGTTTGCCGTCCTGCCTCTGGCAATTCTCCTGATTGGTCTGACAACCGCCGCGCGGGCGGCGGATTTCAAGACCGGTTATGCGGCCTATCAACGGGGAGATTTCGCCGGCGCGGCCACGGAGTGGCTGGCCCTGGCAAAGGCCGGCCATGCCAAGGCGCAATTTAATGTCGGCATCCTGTTCGAACAGGGCAAGGGCGTGGCGCAAGATAGCAAGGAAGCGGTGCGCTGGTGGCGCAAATCGGCGGCGGGCGGCTTTCGCATGGCGCAGCATAATCTGGCCAACGCCTATATTTCCGGTGACGGCGTGACACAGAGTTACAAAGACGCCATTCATTGGCTGGAGCGCGCCGCCGCCGGCGGATTGAACCGCTCGCGCTATACCTTGGGTAAAATGTATCACTACGGCCTCGGCGTGGCGGCGGACAGCGCGCGCGCCGTAGCGCTGTTTCAGGCGGCGGCTGAAAGCGGCCTGGATAAGGCGCAGTATAACCTGGCCAAGGCCTATCGGGATGGCGACGGCATCGGGCAGGATCATGCCCTTTCGGTGAAATGGTTCCGCCGGGCCGCCGAACAGGGCTATGCCAAGGCACAAAGCCACCTGGCAACCCGTTATGTACAAGGCCGCGGTATCGCGAAAGATCTGGTCGAGGCCTATAAATGGGCGGCCCTGGCGGCAGCGCAGGGACACCAGCGGGCCCAGGAAAATATTGTCGCCCTGCTCGAGCGCCTGACGCCCGAGCAGCGGGCAGAGGCCAGGAAACGCATCGCGGAGTTCAGGGCCGTACGGGAAAACCCGTAATGTTTTACGTTTGCGATGGGATGGCGTTGGGTTGGCACTTGGCCCCGGCACCCATTCCGCACTAATCTAACTCCGGCTTGGAGAGGCGGAGGCGAAAGTATATGCGAGGTTTGCTGGCGGTAGCCATGCTGGTGGCCGGTCTGTTGGGCGCGGGGGCTGCCATTGCACAGAACTCGGAGCAGGCCGCGGCCGGCTTTCGGGATTATTTTGCCGCCATTGCCCAAAATGCGGCTAGGGGCGCCCGCAATGAAGCGGTGCGCCGGCGCCAGGTCGCGGCCGCGCTCGCACCCTGGGTCACGCAATTCCTTGTTCAGCGGCCTGGGCAAATCAACCCCATGATACGCGGTCTTGCCGCCGCGGCGCCGGTCATCGCACCGGCCGTCGTGCAGGGGGCCATGGCGTCTTTCCCCGGTTTCGCCAATCAAATCGCCCGCGCCGCCGGCCTTGCCACGGCGCGAACCACCGCACCGGCCACGCCGGCCACGGCCGCCCGATACGCCAGGCCGAGCGCACCCACGGAGGCCAGGCCAGGGCGGGTCAGCGGCCATACGGCCCGCGTCTCCGCCTGGGCTATTTCGGCGATCGCCCAAAACGCCCGGGCCTTGGAACAAATCATGTCCCGCGCCCTGGCCGCCGCGCCGGGCGGCGAGGTTGCCGTGGCCCGTGCCGTACAGGCCGCCTACCCTGGATTTGCGCAGCGCATCGCCGCCGCGACGGGCGTGGCGGCGCCCGTCACGCAGTTGCCGGTTTACACACCGGCGCCAGTTGTCAGAACGGCCGCCGTGCCGCCCATCAAAAACCGGCCCGTCATCCTGCCGCGCACCGTCATACCGCCCGCCGCCATTGGCCAAGTGCAACCCATCGTGCGCCGGGGCGCCGGGGCGGCTCCAGTACAATATGACCGACAACCGGCCCAACGACCTATCGCGGCACCCCTGCCCTATGGTTTACGTCTGGCCGATGGCAGCCTGGATGACGGCGAAATAGCCGACCCGTTGGAGCCCATGAACCGGATCATCTTCGCCTTCAACGAAACCATCGATCTGGTGCTGATCCGCCCCATCGCCATTGGCTACAATTGGCTCATGCCGGACCCCGTCATCCAATCCGTGCGGCAGTTCTTCCTCAACCTCGATGCGCCGGTGATCCTGGCCAATGATCTGCTGCAGGGCGATTTAAGGGATGCGGGCGTGACCTTGGGCCGTTTCACCGTCAACAGCACAATCGGCGTCTTGGGCCTGTTCGACCCGGCGGCGAGTTTCGGCTGGACCCGCCATCATGCTGATTTCGGCCAAACTCTGTATTCCCATGGCGTGGGCCAGGGGCCCTATCTGGTTCTGCCCCTGCTTGGCCCGGCCAGCAGCCGCGGCGGCCTTGGAAAGGTCGTGGATATAGCCTTCCAACCCCTGACCTATCTTTTGACCACGGTGCAGAACCTCGGTGTCGGCGCCACCCGCGCCGTTGTCAAACGGGAGGAATTAATGGCCCCCCTGGACGAATTGCGGGAGAATTCAATTGATTACTATACCGGCTTGAAAGCCGCCTACTGGCAGTCCCGTCAAGTCGAATTGAACAAGGGGATATTAACCGGGATTGGCGGCGGCGCCGATAAACTGTTCGACGCCGCTAATTAGTACAAATAGCCTGTCGCTGCTGGCGGATGAGGCCACATTCCGATAATACAATACCCTGACGATTACATACTGAGGAGACGATTGGTTTGCGCAAATTTGGCCCTTTGGTGGAACTCGACAATCCCGCCTTCATTCACGACACGGTCGAAATCTTCGGCAAGGTCAGCATTGGCCCGGGCGTTTCCATCTGGCCCCGGGTCGTGATCCGGGCCGAGACAATGGAAAACGTCATCGGGCCCTATTCCAACCTGCAGGATTTCGTGCTGGTGCATATCGGCAGCGGCCAGGGCACGCGCATTGGCGCCTATTGCTCCGTCACCCATCGCGCCACGTTGCACGGCTGCACCATTGGCGACAATTGCCTGATCGGCATCAACGCCACGGTGATGGACAATGTGGTGATGGGCGACAACTGTATTGTCGCCGGCCATAGCATCGTGCCCGAAGGCGCCGTGATCCCGGCCAATTCCATCGTTGCCGGCGTACCGGGCACGGTGGTGAAAACCCGCAATAACTTTATCGCCAACCGCATGAATGCCTTCCTCTACAATTACAACGGCCTGGCCTATGCCAGAGGCGATCACCGGGCCTGGGACAGCGAAGAATTCCGTCAGGCGCGCGACGCCGAGCAAGCCAGCCTCGAGGCTGAACTGGCGGCCTTGGAAGCACGATAAAAGGATGGAAAGGCGAACCATGGTCCTAGAGAAACCATATCTGTTATTCCTGGGCGATGCACCGGACCAACTGGCCGCCAAGACGGCCACCGGCATCGCCGATTGGCGTCCCGAATGGTGTGTTGGCCAGTTTCGGTTGCCCGGCTGCAATGCCGATATCGGCCTGAAGGATGTGTCCATCGACGAGGCCGTGCGCCTGGGCGCCAAAACCCTTGTCATCGGCGTGGTCAATTCGGGTGGTTTTCTGCCCGATAGCTGGACCGACGCCATTTGTCATGGCCTGGCCCAGGGTCTGGATGTCGCCTCCGGCCTGCATGGACGTCTGCAATCGTTTCCGGAAATCAACCGGGCGGCGGAAAAACACGGCCGCACCTTGCATAATGTACGGCACAGCGAACAGGCCTTCACCACCGGCAAGGGCCATAAACGGCCCGGCAAACGGCTTTTGACCGTGGGCACGGATTGCTCGTGCGGCAAAAAATACACCGCCCTGGCGATCGAGAAGGCCATGCGGGAAAGGGGCATGAATGCGGATTTCCGGGCCACGGGCCAGACCGGCGTGCTGATCGCCGAACGCGGCGTGGCCATTGACGCGGTGGTGGCGGATTTCATCTCGGGCGCGGCCGAATGGCTCAGTCCCGACAATGATCCCGATCATTGGGATTTGATCGAGGGCCAGGGCTCTCTCTTCCACGCCTCCTATGCCGGGGTCTCTCTGGGCCTGATGCACGGCGCCCAACCGGACCGGCTGGTCTTGTGTCACGAGCCGACCCGGACCCATATGCGTGGTTTGCCACACGCGCCCATTCCAAAACTTGAAGACTGCATCGAATTGAACCTGGCCAATGCCAAGCTGACCAACCCGGATTGCAAGATGCTGGGGGTTTCGGTCAACACATCCGCGCTATCCGCGGACGAAGCGGAACGTTACCTTGCCGAAACCTCGCAGAGGCTGTCCCTGCCCTGCCTGGATGTCATACGCGGCGGCGCCGAAGGTTTCCTGGATCACCTGAATTGATGCCCATGGAGCGCGCCCTGCAGGTATTCGAAGAAACCTTCCCGATTGCCGGCAGCTTTACCATTTCGCGCGGCAGCCGCACGGAAATCAACGTCATGGTGGCGGAGATTACCGACGGCGTCCATCGGGGGCGCGGCGAATGCGTCCCCTATGCCCATTATGGTGAAAGCCTGGCCTCGGTCCGGCAACAGATTGAAGGCATGACGGATCTGATCTTGGGCGGTGGCACGCGGGCTGATCTGAGCCAGGCCATGGCGGCGGGCGCCGCCCGCAACGCCCTGGACTGCGCGCTGTTCGATTTGGACGCAAAACGCGGCGGATGCCGGGTTTGGGAACTTCCGGACCTGCCGGATTGTACCGCCCCACCCGATTTAATCACCGCCTATACATTGAGCCTGGGTAGCCCGGAGGAGATGGGCCGGGCCGCGCAAGGGGCCAAGGACCGCGCCCTGTTGAAGCTGAAACTGGCCGGCGAAAGTGATCTTGAACGGGTCAGGGCGGTACGTCACGGCGCGCCGGAGGCAAGGCTGATCGTCGATGCGAACGAGGCTTGGGAGCCGGCGATGGTCGTGCCCTATTCCAACCAGCTGGCCGAATTGGGCGTGGAATTGATCGAACAGCCCCTGCCCAGCGGCAAGGACGGCATTTTGGCCGAAATACCACACCCGGTGCCAATTTGTGCGGATGAATCCTGTCATGTCAGTGCCGATCTGGGTGCCCTGGTCGGACGTTATGACCTGGTCAATATCAAATTGGACAAAAGCGGCGGTTTGACGGAAGCGCTTATCATGGCGAAAGAGGCAAAACGCCTGGGCTTTGGCATCATGGTCGGCTGCATGCTGGGGACCTCGCTGGCCATGGCGCCGGCCATGCTGCCGGCCAGCCTGGCGGATTTCGTGGATCTCGATGGCCCCTTGCTGCTGGCCAAGGATCGGCCATCGGCGTTGGTCTACCGTGACAGCCATGTCGGGGCGCCCACGGCGGATCTTTGGGGCTGATTTGTCCAATCAAATACAGATTCGTTTTTCCCAACGGTCGGAAGATTTCCGGTAACAAAATATGCACCAATTCGGTCGATCCTAGGGTCCGCCAAAGACAAACGACAAATATCAACTATTTTCTTTTGCTCTCGACACAAGAAATCGCATAAGCTTTGATGATTCGGCGAACCAATTTTCGTCATTGCTTGTTGTGACCGGGGGTCACTTGCGAACAGAGGAAGACATCCGTATATGTCTGTCATGCCGCCAGCTTGGATGTTGCCTTAACCGGCATCGGCGTTTTCAATCTGACGGCACGTTAAGCCAGGGCCCCGTGCCAAGGCATCACGCCTCGACCGTAGCATGCCACTGCTGCGATTCGGACCTATTTGAAACAGGAGGACCTCACTATGTTGGGTCTCATTACCAAGGTACATAACCGCGTTACCGAACTTAAGACCTTCGGCAAGGACGAGTCAGGCGCCACGGCCATCGAATATGGCCTGATCGCCGCCGGCATCGCCGTCGCCATCATCGCCGCTGTTTTCGCACTGGGCGACGAGGTGAAGGGATTCTTTGAGAATATCCAATCGCAATTGGCGCCGAAGTCCAACTAACGCCGGCGATTTTCGAAATATCTCAAAATATGCCGGGGCATCTGCATACGCAGGGCCCCGGCATAATTTTCGGCACAGTTACGATAGGTCGGGGCGCGGAATTTGAGCCATGCTGTTGTTGGTGCTGTCGTTGATCTTCCCCTTGGTTATGATATTGGCCATGGTCTCCGATTGCCGCACTTTCGAAATTCCCAACAGCCTTCCCCTGACCCTGACCGCCATCTATCCATTGGCCGCGCTCAGCGCGGGGATGTCATGGCAGTCGATTTTATGGGCCTTTGCGGCGGGCGCCGTGATGTTGGTCGCGGCGGTCATATTGTTCAGGTTCGCCTTGCTGGGCGGTGGCGACGGCAAGTTGTTGGCGGCTGCCGTCTTATGGACGGGGCACGAACGGGTGCTGGCTTTGCTCGTCGTAACCGCTTTGGCGGGTGGCGTTTTAGCCCTGGCCTTGTTGTTGTATCGCCATTTTCCCTTGGCGCCCGGGCTTTCGAAGTTTCCGGTCCTGCGCCGGTTGCATACGGAGAAACGGGACACACCTTACGCCGTCGCCATCGGCACCGCGGGACTGGTCAACTATCCCTACCTGCCAATTTTAAACGGCTAAATCCAGTGAATACCGTATAGTTTGGGGAGACATGAAAGATTGATCTGGTTGCAGTTTCTGCTTTTCTAAATATTTTCTTTAAGATTTGTTTATAACTTATTGATCTTATTGACGACAGTGTGGAAAACAGGTCATAATTTGGAGTTTGATGTAAACAATTACATGCGGGGCGAAGTCTGCATCTCACGGTGGTCGGACTGGCTTCATGCTGAAGAGTTGCAGTTGAGGGTGAAACATTGAATCTGGCGCGCATTCTTTTGATTGTTGCCGCGCTCGCCGTGGCGGGCACGACCGCCTTTCTGGTCAGGAATTTCCTGCAAGACTCAGTCGGAAATGGCAAGGGCAAGCCCCAAGAGGTCGTCAAGGCGCCGACGGTCAAGGTGCTTGTCGCGCTCAATAATTTACCCGCCGGCACGATCGTCAATCCGGATCTGTTCCTCTGGCAGGCTTGGCCCGAGGAAGGTCTGGCGGAGAACTATATTGTCCAAGGCCAGAAAGACAAGAAAAAGTCAGTGAAGCCGGCGGATCTGACCGGCTGGGCGGTACGCCGGGGTATCACCAAGGGTCAACCGATCACCAAGAGCCGGCTATTGGAACCGGGCAAGGCGGGGTTCCTGGCAGGGGTTCTGGGCCCGGGCATGCGGGCCGTCTCGATTAGCGTCAGCGCTGAATCCGGCGCCGCCGGTTTTATCCTGCCAGGCGACCGGGTCGATGTGGTTTTGACCCAGCAAATTCGCCAGACCCAGGGCGAGAATGCCAATCGCGACAAAATCATCAGCGAAACCATAATTGCCGACGTACGCGCCTTGGCCGTTGACCAAACTTTCGACGATATCTCGGAGCAAACGCGGGTTGGCAAGACCATCACCCTTGAATTGCCCCCGAAGCAGGCCGAAAGCCTCGCCGTCGCCAAGCGCATGGGGCGGGTTTCCCTGTCGTTGCGCAGTCTGGTCCGCGATGCGGCGGTCGAAAGCAAGTCCGACTTTACCTCGGACGAAGAAGTCAGCCGCTTTTTGCGTGGCCGGGCCTCATCCGTGCCGCGGATTTTGATGGCCAAGCATAAATTGCCCGCCGGCGCGCTGATGCGTGATACGGATTTTATTTGGAAACCGCTTGCCGCCGGCCAGGACGGCGAAGACCATATATTCGAGGCCCTGACCTCCATGACCGCCCTGCGCGGCTCTTACCTGAAAACAGACCTTGAAATGGGCGCGGTAATTTTGCACAGCAATATTATCCGCCCCGGCGAACAGGGTTTCATTGTCGCCTCCCTGGCGCCGGGCATGCGGGCCGTCAGCATGGTGGTGAGCCAGGTCAGCGGCGTCTCGGGCTTTGTCGCGCCGGGCGACCGGGTTGACGTGCTATTGACCCACCAGTACTCCGATGCCTCCGAAAAACCCGTGCTGCCGATCCGGAAATTCACCGAGACGCTGTTGCTGGACTTACGCCTTCTGGCAATCGAGCAGGTCATTGACCCGAATACGGGCAAACCGCGGGTTGGTGAAACCGTCACGCTGGAAGTAACACCGACACAGGCCGAAGTGGTTTCATTGGCCGCCAGCATGGGTTCCCTATCGCTTTCCCTACGCTCCGTCCCCTCCGGCGACGACATCCGCGAGGCCAGCGCATCGTCGGATATCGGCGTCAGCAAGGCCTTGCTCGATCAAATTATTCTGGGCACCCGGCGCGATCCCAATTTGTTGCGCCGGGCTAAACAACTGGGCAAGTCCCAGCGTTCAAGAAAAACTGTAACGCCGGCAAAAGTACCCGCATCAGTGGAGGTCATCGACATCGAAGTCGAAGAAGAAACCCGCACCATTACCATCTATCGGGCATCGACGCCGTCGACCGTGGTGGTCAAAAGGTGATGGCTGAAATGGCCCGAACGGTTCGCACCGTCATTCGAACAATGAGGCTGGTTTTTTGGGCCCTTATTGCCTGCGCTTATGGGCAAACCGCCATGGCGCAGACCAAAGAGGTCACGGTTCCCGCGCCCGACGGCCAGCAGATCGAAATCGGCACCCTGGAAATCCGCGACGGATTGCCGGCCCGCGCCATCAACCTGCCCGAGGGCAAGGCCCGCCTGATCCGTTTACCCATGGCGGTGCGTGATGTGCTGGTCGCCAATCCCTCCGTCGCCAACGTGGTGGTCAAGACGCAGCGGCTGATCTATCTGATCGGCCTGGAAGTCGGTTCGACGAATGCGTTTTTCCTGGATGACAAGGGTAATGAGCTGTTGCGGCTGGAAATTCAGGTGCAACTGGATGTGGTCGCGGCCAAGCAGACCATCAACGAGCTGTTGCCCAACACGGACGTCAAGATCACGGCCGTCAATTCACATCTGTTTTTGACCGGCAATGTGCGCTCCGCCGATATTTCCGAACATGCACGGGTCATCGCCTCGCGCTTCGTTTCGGCGGAAGAAAACGTCATCAACATGCTGACGGTGATCGAGACTCAACAGGTCTTGCTGCAGGTCCGGGTGGCGGAAGTTTCGCGCAATGTCCTGAAGGAACTCGGCATTAATCTATTCGATGCCATCGCGGGGACATTTTCGACCCTGACCTCGGGTGATTTCGCCGTGCGGGTCGCCAGCTTCGCGCCGACAACGGATACGCCGTATCTGTTTAGCCAGCTCACTTATTCGCCGGCAACGGGCGACAGTCTGACCGTCGCCATCAATGCGCTGGAGCGAAACGGCCTGATCAAGACCTTGGCTGAACCGAACCTGACAACGATTTCCGGTGAGCCGGCCACCTTCCTGGCGGGGGGTGAATTCCCCATTCCGGTAGCCGCGAGAGACGGCAACATCTCAATTTCACAAGAACCCTTCGGCGTGGCGCTGAGCTTTACGCCGGTGGTTCTAAATTCAGGCCGCATCTCCCTACGCATCTTCACTGAAGTCAGCGCCTTGTCCAACGCCGGGGCCATCACCTTGGCCAATATCCAGGTGCCCGCACTCACCGTGCGGCGGGCGGAAACCACGGTTGAGTTGCCGTCGGGGGGCAGCCTGGTGATCGCGGGGCTGTTGCAGGAGAACGAGACCGCCGGCATACGGGGCGTACCTGGAATTAAGGACGTGCCGATCCTGGGCGCCTTCTTTCGCAACAATAGTCTGGAGAAGACGGAAACTGAATTGGTCATTACCGTCACGGCCTTTCTGGTCCGCCCCACAACGCCCAGGAAAATTGAAACATCGGCCGACGGTTTGATCCCGGCCAGCGACTATGACCTCTACCTCCTCGGTCGTTTGCACGGGATCTACGCTGGTGGGCAGGATACCGACACGGCCTCCTTAAAAGGGCCCATTGGGTATATTCTTGAATAATGGGAGGCCGCTGATGACATATGATATGCGCAAGTTCGCAAAACTGGCGGCCATGGCCCTTTGTCTGACCCTTTTGGCCGGCTGCCTGCCAAATCCACCGGAAGCCGGCCGGACACCAGCGGACCTGTATCCCTTTAAGGCGGATGGCCGCTTGGTGACGCAGCCCATCATATTCGAGACGGGGACCGCCACGCTTGGAAATGACGAAAAACGAAGCCTGAACGCCATGATAAAACATTACTTCAAGAGGGGCGGCGGCTTGCTTGAAATCCGCCAGACCACGGCCGGCGACAACGACGAGGCGAAAGCGCGGTTGCAGGCCGTTCGCGGATACATCCTGCGGCAAGGGGTCCGGCCCAGCGAAATTGGCTTGCGCCGGATTGCAGGCACGGACGATGGCGGCGGCCCGATCATCGTCAGTTTTGAATCCTTTACCTTGCGAACCATTGCATGCAACCAACGCAACAGGCCGACGGCCAATAACCCGACCAATAAGAGGCACCCCGACTTTGGCTGCGCCCTGCGCGCCGGCTTGGCCGTGATGATCGCCAATCCGGCCGATATGGAAACACCCCAGCCGGAATTGCCGGGCGACGGCAGACGGCGCGCCCGGGTACATAGAAACTATAGCGCCGGCGAGCCGACCGAAGCGACACGAGGCAGTAGCGAGAACACGGGCTCGATCCGGCAGCTTGGCGGCAATTAAGGATTATGCTGGATATGAAGCCAATATCGGCACGGCATATCCGCACGGTACATCGCGCGGGACATGAGGGAGTGGCGCCATTCTTAGGATAAACGTCAATGCCTGGCTGGTGAACGAAGCATCACAGACAGCCGTGATCGATGGATTGGGCGACCGCAAACTGTCCCGATCCAATGTCGATGCGCGGATGGGCGGCATTGATGCGGCTATTGCCCATTATCAAGACAATGCAACACCGCAACTTATCCTGCTGGAATCAGATTCCGAAAGCGAGGAAGTGCTTAACGAAGTGGATCGCCTGGCGGAAGTCTGCGATGCCGGCACCAATGTCCTGATTATGGGATCGTCAAATGATATCGGCCTGTATCGTGAACTGATCCAGCGCGGCGTGGCGGAGTATCTGGTGGGTCAAGTCGCGCCGCGGGAAATTCTTGAGGCGGTCACCAATATTTTCGAAGATCCCGACGCCCCGCCCATGGGCCGTTCAATCGCCTTCATGGGCAGCCGGGGCGGTGGCGGATCATCGGCTATCGCTCACAATACGGCTTGGCACCTGGGCCAGGAATTTGGCGAGGAAGTTTCCGTTATCGATCTTGATGTTACCTTCGGCACCGCCGCCTTGTCGTTCAATTTAGAGACCCAGCAAACCTTGGAACAGGCCTTGGCTGATCCCAGCCGACTGGACGATCAGTTGCTGGACCGCTTTCTCATTGAATTTGACGAGAATGTCCGCCTGTTGGCATCGCCTTCCAATCTGAACGCGGAAGAGCGGATCATGACTGAATCCCTGGACCGGTTACTGGATCTGGTGCGCCGGCGGTCCTCTTTCGTGGTTCTGGACGTGCCCCACCGTTGGGCGCCCTGGGTGCAGCAAGTTCTACTTGATGCGGACGAGACCGTGATCGTGGGCGTCCTGGACCTGTCGGGTCTGCGTGACACTAAAAACCTTGTGGACCGTCTGCGCCAACAACGGGGCGAGACCTCGCCGCTGCGGCTCGTGCTGAACCATCAAGGCGCCTACAAAAAATCAGAACTGTCGCCAAAAGATTTTGAAACCGCGATCGAAATGAAGCCGGACATCGTAATACCGCACGCCGCCGCGTTGTTCGGAACGGCCTCCAACAACGGGCAAATGGTTGGGCAGGTCAGCGGCAAACATAAATCAGTGGAGGCCCTGCGCGATCTGGCGATACTGGTTAGTGGACGGCAACCACAACAAAAGGCTAAAAAGGGCCTCATGGCTCAATTAGGTTTCAAGGGCAAGGGCAAGGGCAAGGCGAAGTCAAAAACCAAAGGTAAGGCGAGTTAATCATGTTTGGCAAACGGACCGGTGGGCCAGAAGTTAAACCGAAGGCCCCGCCCCAAATACCAAGTGCCGAGGCGCTGCCGGAAGAGCCGGCGATAGTCGAACCGGCCCCGGCGCCCGTTGTGGTGCCCCCGCCCCAGGCTGTCGTGCCGGAACCGGTCGCGGCCCCCGACCACAGCGACCTGTTCGGCGATGAACGGGACCGCTACAACGAAACCAAGCAGAGCATCTTTTCCTCCCTGGTCGAGGCCGTCGACCTGACCGAGCTGGGCAAACTGGAATCCTCCCAGGTCCGAGAGGAAATAACTGATATTGTCGGCGAAATTATCGCCATGAAGGCCATGGTGCTGTCCAGCACCGAACAACAGTCCCTGATTACCGATATTTGCAACGACGTTTTGGGTCTGGGGCCGTTGGAGCCGTTGCTGGAACGGGACGATATTGCCGATATCATGGTCAACGGCGCCGAGAAAGTTTACATTGAAGTCGATGGCCAGATTGAGTTGACGGACATCCGCTTTCGGGACAACGCGCAATTGATGAATATCTGCCAGCGCATCGTTTCGGCGGTGGGACGCCGGGTGGACGAGTCCAGCCCCATTTGCGATGCCCGCCTGTTGGACGGCAGCCGCGTCAACGTGATCGCGCCGCCTCTGTCAATCGACGGCGCCACCTTGACCATTCGTAAGTTCAAGAAAGACAAACTGCGTATAGAGAACCTCGTAAATTTTGGCTCCATTACCCCCTCGGGCGCGAAATTGCTGGAGGTTATTGGCGCCTGCCGCTTGAATATCCTGGTTTCGGGCGGCACGGGTTCGGGCAAGACAACATTGTTGAATGCCCTGACCGCCTTTATCGAAGAGGGCGAACGAACGATCACCTGTGAGGATTCGGCCGAATTGCAATTGCAACAGCCCCACGTCGTGCGTCTGGAAACACGCCCCCCCAACCTTGAGGGAGCGGGCGAAATCACCATGCGGGATTTGGTCAAAAACTGTCTGCGCATGCGGCCGGAACGAATTATCGTCGGCGAGGTGCGCGGGCCGGAGGCGTTTGATCTGTTGCAGGCCATGAATACGGGCCATGACGGCTCCATGGGTACGATCCATGCCAACAACCCGCGCGAGGCTATCAGCCGGGTGGAAAACATGATCGCCATGGGCGGCTTCAACCTACCGGCCAAGACCGTGCGGGAGCAAATTTCATCCGCCGTGCATGTCATTGTGCAGGCCGCGCGCCTACGCGACGGCAGCCGCAAGATCACCCATATCACGGAGGTGGTCGGCATGGAAGGCGACGTCGTTACCCTGCAAGATCTCTTTACCTATGAGATCACTGGCGAAGACGAGAATGGTAAGTTGATCGGCGAACACAAGCCGACGGGCCTGCGCCCAACATTCTGGGACCGGGCCAAGTATTTTGGCCGCGAGGAAGATCTGGTTGTAGCGCTTGGTATGTAGAGTGCGCGGGCCGGGCTGCCTCGCCCGGTGCATTCGCAGGTCCCGACTGGGAGGCCGGTTTAAAGGAGACGGGCATGGATCTTAGCGTTCTTGTATTTGTCGTCGCTGGCGCCGTTTTTCTGTCGATGACCGTGCTGACCTTTTTGCTGATCATGCCGCAGGTCAAGGCCCGGGCGAATTTAAAGCAGCGCGTGGCTATCGCCTCGGGCAAGGCCGGCAGTATCCGCGGCGGGCGCGCGGGCGGGCGTGATAGCGGCGGGCGGAAACGAAACATCCAATCGCGGCTGCGCGAGCTGGAGGACGCAAAAACCAAAAAATCATTTGCCGTGAAGATGCGCGAGATCCTGCGCCATGCGGGATTGCAGACCAGCGTGCGGAACTATTTTATTTTGTGCGGCGGTCTTGCGATCGGCTCCTGCATTCTCTATCTGATCTTGGGTTATCCAAGAATTGGCGCGCTGCCCGTGGCTATTACCGTTGGCTTTGGCTTTCCCCGTTACGTGGTCAAAACCATGACCAAACGGCGGATCGCCAAATTCACCAAGGAATTCGCCAACGCCGTTGATGTCATTGTACGTGGTATAAAATCCGGCCTGCCGGTCGGCGAGTGCCTGAATATCATTGCCACGGAAAGCCCCGAACCGGTAGCCGGTGTTTTTCGCGAAATCGTGGAATCGCAAAAATTGGGCCTGTCCCTCGATGAAGCGCTGGTCCGGGGCCAGGAGCAGCTGAACACACCGGAACTGCAATTCTTCGCCATTGTCCTTGCGATCCAGGCCCAGACCGGCGGCAACCTCGCCGATACCTTGTCAAATCTGTCCCGCATCCTGCGGGACCGCAAGAAGATGGGGGACAAGGTAAGAGCGCTGTCTTCGGAGGCGAAATCCTCCGCCAGCATCATTGGCTCATTACCGTTCCTCATGACGGCGCTGTTGTATCTGACCAGTCCGGAATACATCGGGCCATTGTTCACGGACAGCCGGGGCCAGATCATGATCGTCGGCGGCTTATGCTGGATGAGCTGCGGCGTCTTTATCATGAAACAAATGATCAATTTTGAAGTCTGATGGATACTCTCCTCGCACCTGAAAATATAATTATCGCCCTGGGCAGCATTGGCGCATTCTTGACCATTGTCGCCTTTGGCATGCCGTTCATGGGCAGCGACAGCCTGCGTTCGCGATTAAAGACCGTGGCCGCCCGGCGCGAGGAATTAAGCGCCCAGGCACGGAACAAGTTCGGCAACCAGACCTCCACCCTGCGCCAGCAGGTTGGCCGGGGGTACGTCACCTATCTGGTGGAAAAGCTGAAACTGGTCAACCCGGCCGACAGCGTGGCAATGAAAAACAAGTTGGCCCAGGCCGGCTTGCGGTCCGAGGCGAATTTGTACACCTATGCCTTCTTCCGCTTCGTGGCGCCTATAATATTCGGCCTGTTGACGGCCATTTATCTGTTTTTGCTTGCCAAGGTCGAGATGGGACCGTCCGGCAAACTGATGTATTCCTTTCTCGCCGCCGTGATTGGCTTTTTCATGCCGCAGATTATCTTGAAAAATAAAATTCAAAACCGCCAAACGGCGATCCAGAAAATTTTCCCCGACGCCATGGACCTGCTGGTCATTTGTGTCGAGGCCGGTCTGTCCATGGAGGCGGCCTTCCACCGGGTGGCGGGAGAATTGCAGGAACAGGGACCGGAATTGGCCGAAGAACTGGGCCTGACCACCGCCGAACTGGCATTTCTTCCCGACCGGCGCCAAGCTTTGATAAATTTGTCGGAACGGACCGGCCTGCCAGCTGTAAAATCCCTGGTCACGGCATTGGCCCAGGCGGAGAAGTATGGCACCCCGATCAGTGTCAGCCTGCATGTGCTATCGCAAGAACAAAGGGACGAGAGGATGAGCCGGGCGGAACAAAAGGCCGGCGCCCTGCCCGCGCAATTGACTGTTCCGATGATCGTGTTTTTCCTGCCCGTGCTTTTTATCATCCTCATTGGCCCGGCCATCATCACGGCCTTGAATACCATTTAGAGCATTTTCAACTAACGTTAAATCGCCAGGCCACCCAACAAAAGTTGAAAACGCTCTAAGGCGCCCGCACCAAAAGACAGGGCACGTCGCGGATCGCGAGCTTTAGACAGGTTTCATCAATCCCATCCCGGTTCGGCACCGGCTGCGAATTAACGCGAAAAAAGTCGCCACGGTCGGGCACGGTGACTGTCTCCACCACCAGCCGCAAACCACGCAATAGATCGCCATGGACTTTCAAGATCCGGTCACGCATGGATTTCGCGCCATCCAAGGATCGAAAACTGCCAAGCTGCAGTCGAAAGCCGCCAAGGGCCGCCACCGTTGGCTTGCCGTCGGATTTTGCCGTGTCGGGCTCCCGGTCGGTCAAGGCCGCGATTTTCGGCGCCGCTTCGGGCGTTGGGTCCTCTACCTTGTCCACCCTGGCTGTCGCCTTCGCCATGCCCGGTTTCTCCGATTTAGGCGGTTTCTCCACGGTAGCAGCAGTCTTGGCTCCAGGTGCGGGTATGGGATCCGCCACCGGCTTTTTCACCATGTTGGGCAGAGCATCCGGCTGGCCGTTGGTTTTGGCCGGTGCGATGTCCTGGCGCGGCAGAGCGGCGATTTTTGGCGTTGCATCCTCCGTGGCGGTCTCTGCCTTTTGCGCCGCTATGGCTTTCTTCACCGTGCCCAGTTCCATCGGCTCTATCGGTTTCGCCCTGGACGCGGCGGCCTTTACCTCTGATGCAGGTTTGCCTTCCGCTTTGGCACTAGTTTTGCCATCGGTTCCGCCGTCAGTTCTGGTTGTGTTGGGATCCCGGTGCGACGGAGCCGCAACTTTCATCGCAGCATTCTCCTCGGCGTTCTTTGCTTTTGGCACCACCATGGATTTTCTGACTGTGTCGGGTTCCGGCGGTGTCCCCACGGCTGGCACGGCTTTCGTCTCGGCCTTTGGATTGGCCGCGGCATCCACGGTCTTGAGCACCTTACCGGCCGCTGCCTGCACCGCGGGCTTTTCTGATTTCACCGCAGCCGTCATCGCCTTTGCGACCACCGCTTTGGCCGGCGGCGCTTCTCTGGCTGGCGGTGCCTCTTTAGCTGGCGGTGCCTCTTTAGCTGGCGGCGCCTCTTTAGCTGGCGGCGCCATGGTCGCGACGACCTTGGCGGGCGGCGGCGTCGGTTCCGCGGGCCGCGCCACAAGCTTCGGCGGAATGTATCGTACCGGCCCCGCATCACCCGAAACATCAGTCTTGAGCTGCCTGTAATAGGCCATATTGTGATCCGCCATTTTCGGCGGCAGATCCCGGCGAACATATTGCTCGGCCGATACCAAATCGCCATTCATGGCGTAAAGCAGGGCCAGGTTCTGCCGCATCCGGGCCGTGGCTTCAGGCAGGGCCGAGGCCAGATCCAGAATTTCGATTGCCTCTTCCATGCGTCCGGCTTGGGCCAGCGACAGGGCGAGATTGTTCATCACAACGGCATTATCAGGTGACAAATCCAACGCTTGACGGTAGCGCCGTTCGGCCTGTTCGTACATCCCGACCCGGTCATGGGCGATCCCCAGGGCGACCTTGATATCCCACCGCTTCACCTCCAATTCAGCATCAACCCGGGACAGTGTATCCACCGCCTTCAGCGGTTCACCCAATGCCAGTTGCACCTTGCCCAATTCAGACCGTAATTCCATATTCTTGGGAGCGTTTTTCAGGGCGCGGGCGATAACCGCTTTGGCTTCCCGGCTCTGCCGCAGATGGCGAAGCCCCCTGGAAAGGCCGATCACGGCCCCAATATCACTTTTGTTACGTCGATGCAGATTGCGGTAATAGCTGACCGCGGCGGCATAGTCGCGCCGCTTTTCAAAAGTCTCCGCGGCATCGTACAGGCTACGGTCAAGGCGATTAAGATCGGCATGCCGCTCGGCGGCTTGTTCCGGCGCACAAGCGGCCAATAAAACTCCACCGGCACACCACAATGCCGCAATCCGGAATGCCGCAAACCTTAATGGTGCAATCCGGGAGGCAAGACGGAAGGAAATATCCCTCTTCATACATTTATCCTGTACGCAGTTGTCCGGCGCGCACTATTTCATCATTTTAATCTAAATGGCCATGGCAACATAGGATACAATAGAAAATACTTTGAATATCTTGTGGCGTTCGCCAACTAATTTGCCCCGCACTCGAATTGTTTAAGGTTTCATTGTCAGGTAGGCGCTATTAATATTGTATAACAGATGCTTGACGCCGTTGAATGTGTTAATTTCGGTATGTGGCTGATGTTCGATTCGCAAATTTGGCGGCCAACTTGATATCAATCCTCGCCGAGGGCATGGAATGAAATTTCACGGATCACATTATGGGTTGCCGGGGCCGTTGCTGGCTTGCCTGGTCATTCTGGCCGCGTCACTGGGATTGTTGGTTGAAACGATGCCAAAAGCCCGTGCGGCCGGCATCATATCGCTGGAGATTGGCAAGGCGAAGGCCCTGCCATTGGCCAATCCACCCGACGTGATCATGCTTGGCAACCCCGCCGTCGCCGATATCGTGGTGGAGGGAAATGGCCGGCTGTTTCTTTTGGGCCGGGAACCGGGCGAAACAAATTTGCTGATCTTGGACGAGGCGGGAGAGATCATTTTATCATCCACCATCGTGGTCGGTCCGGTAAACAAACGCCGTGTCACCGTCGATCGCCGGGACATTTCTTCGACGTTGAGCTGTAGTCCACGCTGTACGCCCGTGGCCACGCCGCGTGGATCCGGCGCCACGACGGCCGGAGCGGCGCCGGCGGCACCGGGCGGGCAAAATCAACCGGCGGGCGGCGAACCGCGCGCGGCCGGTGGTGGGCCGCTCGCGGCGGCGGCGGGCTTGGCGGCGGCGCTTGGTGGCCCAGGCGGCACAAACATTGCCGGTGGCCTGGCCGGACTTTTGGGTAACACGCAGGGCACCAGGTAACACAGTTATTTGCCAGCGGTCAGAGGATAGAGCGCGATGAAAGTACTGGTCGTTGATCCAGATCCGCTGTTTTCGCGGTTGTTAAAAGCAAAATTGGAGAAATGGGGTCACCGCGTCACCCTGGAACACGATAGTGACCGGGCCTATGACCTGATCGCCAAGGAACCCTACCGCATGGTGATCATGGATTATGATCTACCGGGCATCGGCGGCCTGGAATTATGCCGGCGCATACGCGCAATCGAACGCCCACGTTATACCTATATAATTTTTTACGCCGATTTTTCGGAAAAAGACGCGGTCATGGCCAGTCTTGAAGCAGGCGGCGATGATTATCTGAACAAACCCTTGAACACGATTGAATTACAGCTTCGGATCAGGGCCGGCAAACGGCTGCTAAACATGGAAGACATGTTGCGCGAGGGTGCTGGTAATGACATCAGCACCGGCGTGGTCAATGAAGCCAGCTTCCGCGAATTCTTCAGGATTGTCATAGCGGAAAGCCTGCGTGCAAAAAAACAGGGCGCCTTGCTGTATGTGCAAATCACCAATTACGCCCCGATTTTGGACGCCCATGGCTTCAATCCGACGGAATCAATGATGGCCGGCGTAGCAACTCTGCTGACCAAAATCGCCCGTTCGTCCGATCTGGTGGCCCGCATTTCCGATGATACCTTCTGCATCATGTTGCAGCATACCAACTGGGATAAATGCCTTCCCGTCGCCGAGAAAATTACCGACCAGGCGCCAAACATAGCGGTAATGTTACAGAATGGCGCGATCGCCCCGGAAGTATTCATAAGCGCCACCAATTTCCCGCAAGGCGATTTGGACTATCTATATATCTTGGATGAAAGTGAGCGCGTGCCCTATAACACCGCGTCGGCGGGGCAGGGCGATGGAACCGCGGCCGGAGATGGCGCCGCCGCGGCCGATTCCGCTCCGTCTTAAGTTCTAGAGCAAGCCGTATTCAATTGGATTCAATTGAATACGGATAAGTTGCTCTATCTTAAAGGTTTTAGCGCATGGCCTCGCGTTCAATTGAACGCGACATGCGCTAGATCGTGTCGCGGCTAGGCACGCTTAAATATTGCGCCAGCCAACCAGCCCGCGAACAACGCCATGGCCAAGGCTACGACGCCGTACAAGGCGGAATGCCGGTGCGCAAAGGCGAAGGCCTGTGCGCCGATACCAATTTTGGACACGATCAGGGGCGTCGTTTGGGCGCTGATGACCTTGCCGCCGCGCAAAAGGTAAACCGTCACATTGTAGGTTCCGGTGGGCACGTTGGAGGGAAAGAAGATATCGCTGCGGAACAGGCGGTTGCCCAGCAAGGCGATCTGACCATTTGCCGACGGGTAAAGGCCCAGGCGTTGCTTGTTGCGGATCAGCGCGGCGCGGAATTCGGACAATTCGCCCTCTTCGGCTTTTGGATTGATCAGGCGAATTTGATCCAGGCCGATGCCGTGGCGCGCCAGAATGCGGTTGGAGGCGATCTCGTCCAGGGAGCGGGTACTGGCGAGGCGGTAAAAGGCCGGCACGCCACCGAATATCAGCTTATGGCGGTTAACCCAAATGCCGCCCAGTCGTTCCTTGCGCCGGACCACGACCTGATCCGCCGGGCCCCGGACAACAATGATAATATCCGCCGCATCACCCTCGATCGCACCGAACATGAGCAACTTGGTGCCGACAAAACCGGTCGTGACCGCGATCAAATGGTCGGATAAATCCGCCACGACCGCCTGTGCCCATACCGGCCGGGCCAGACCTAGAAGTAAGAACGTCACAAGCAATAATGCCAACCGGGAACCCAGAAAAATTGCCCCGAGGCCCCTCATCAACCGTTCCCGACCATGGCGCCGATGGAAAACAGATCGTCCGGGCGGGACAGCAATTCATAGGCCAGACGGGCGCAGACCCCCAAAACAATCAAGGCCAACATGCTGCGCAACTGCTCCCCCGGCAGTTTGGAACCGGCCCGGGTGCCCAATTGGGCGCCGATAACACCGCCGGTTAGAAGCAGCAGGGCCAGAAAAATATCCACAGTTTGGTTTTGCCAGGCCTGTAGAAAGGTGACGTTGGCGGTGACGAATATGATCTGAAACAGGGAGGTGCCGACGACCATGGCCGTCGGCATGCCCAGCAAATAGATCATCGCCGGGACCATGATAAAGCCGCCGCCCACGCCCATGATCGCGGCCAGGATGCCGACCAATACCCCAATGCCGAAGGGCAGAAGCGCGGAGATATACAGTTTGGAGCGGCGAAAGCGCATTTTGAACGGCAGGCCGTGCAGCCAATTGTGTTGATGCAGTTTGCGCCGCCTGCCGCCCGGTTTACGCTGCCGGGAAATCGCCTTCAGGCTTTCCACCAGCATCAACGCACCGATGATGCCCAGGAACACCACGTAAGACAGCCTGATCACCAGATCAATCTGGCCCAGCCCCTGCAATAGACCGAATACCCAAACACCCAAGGTGGAGCCGATGAAGCCGCCGATCAACAGCACGACACCCATTTTGATATCAACATTACCCCGGCGCCAATGGGCCAAGGCGCCGGATACGGAAGACGCGACAATTTGATTGGCCTCTGTCGCGACGGCCACGGCGGGCGGTATACCGGCGAATATCAACAGTGGCGTCATCAAAAAACCGCCACCGACACCGAACAAGCCAGAGAGAAAACCGACCCCCGCCCCCATGCCAAGAAACAGGAAAGCATTAACCGACAGTTCAGCGATGGGTAGATAGATCTGCATGCAGCGGGCACATAAACTTGGGGAACAAAAACTTGGGGCACATCGAATGACGGCGCATCAATTTCGCGGCGCAATAAGCGAACGCGGCCAGTTCTATGAATGCCCCAAAAAGAATTGAGCTTGCCTTTCCCAAGGCGAGCTCAACGCGGTGAATGGTGCATACAGCAAATTGGCCGGTTATGGCAAACAAAACCTGCCAGTATTTAACAAAATCAACATCAATCCAGGCTTATTCGAAAACTGCTTTCAACGGAGCCGGAAATAAAGCGGCGTCAACCGTGCTGGCGCCGAGACCGGGTCTTTCAGGGCGCCTGACTGGCTTCCCGCGCCGGTCCATCAAGACTGATCAAATCCTGCAAAAGCTGCATGATTGCCCGCGCCTCGTTCCCTTGCAGTGAATAGTATATGTTCTGGGCCGAGCGCCGCGGCGTCACCAATCCGTCGTTGCGCAGGCGCGCCAAATGCTGAGACAGAGCCGACTGGCTGATACCCAGTAATTTTTCCAGTTCGCCCACGCTCATCTCACCGTCGACGAGGTGGCACAGAATCATAAACCGACGTTCATTTGCCATGGCCTTCAAGATACGGCTGGCGCCGCGTGCATGGTTCTGCAAGGTCCCAAGTGACATTTAGAATTCCCCATATACGAAAGCGCTTCCGCCCAATCGTCTTTCCCCAGTCCGCGCAACCCAATTACCCCAATTGATCACGGACTAAACTTCTTGCCGGAGCGAATTCGAACAATAGCAATCCGGCACTTAAATACAGAACAATTAGTCCGATACCTTGGGCCGCGCCCGCGATACCGATGGACTGTAAATTGCTCCATCCATTAGATAAAACAAGAGTCCAAATATTACAATAATATTCTAAATATTTGAAATTCGAGGCGAAGTTTTCATCCGATTTCGCCGAGAATGGGAACGAACTCGATCAGCCAAAATCCTAAAATCTCAAACGAATTAAATAAAAATAATAATCCCGTTACAATCAAAAGAGATCCGGTCGCCATTTCTATTCGTCGCATATGTTTGCGCATGCGCTTCATCCACCGCATGAATGGCGCTGCCAGAAAAGCCGCCAAAAGAAACGGAATGCCCAAGCCGGCGGCGTATACCGTCAGCAGCGTCGTGCCGTACCACAGGCTATCGCCGCGGGCGGCCACTGACAAAACGGTTGCAAGAATGGGGCCGATACAGGGCGTCCAGCCAAATGCAAAGGCCAGACCAAGCAAATATGCCCCGGCAAGACTGGCGGGGCGGTTCTGTAGATGCAGACGCACATCTCTGTTCAGGAACGGCAATCGTAACAATCCCATGACGTGCAAACCAAAGATAATGATGATGACGCCGGCGATTTGACCCAGAATTAGTTTATGTTCCAGCAAGATGCCGCTAATCACGGTAGCCGAAGCACCGAGGGCCACGAATACGGTGGAAAATCCAAAAATGAACAGTAACGCCGAGACCACGACGCGGCGGGCCGCCCCGGTCTCGACCGTTTCATCGCCCGAAAGCTGTTCCAACGACGTGCCGCCAAGAAAACATAAATATGCGGGTACCAATGGCAATACACAGGGGGAGACAAAACTTAGGAGGCCGCCCCCCAAGGCGCCGGCATAGCTGATATCAAGGCCACCCATGGATAAATCCCATTGTATTGCTTCCGAAGCTGATTATGACCCCGGCGCGGCCCTGGGGCCAATACACACTATTGTGTCGGCTAATTGTGTCGGGCGCATGATCACGGTGATTTCACCAATTGCGGGGGTGCGCTACAGTAGCGCCATGGAAGACAGCGCGAAAAGCCACGTAAGCGAACTGGATGCAAGGGGTTTGATTTGCCCCTTGCCGGTGCTGCGCGCGCGCAAGGCCCTGATGGTCCTGGGCCCAGGTGAATTGCTGCGGGTCTATTGCACCGATCCGGCGGCGGCATCTGATTTTCCCGCTTTTTGTCAGACAAGCAACCACACCCTGGTCGAAACCGTCCGGGGGGAAGGTGAACAAGGGCCGGAGATCGCATTTTTGATCCGGCGGCATGAATAGACGAGGAGTAAGTTAGGTTGGCATTCGAGGAACAAATTGCGGAACTGGAGCGGCGGCGGGCCACGGCGCGGGCCATGGGTTCGGCCAAACGGCTGGCGGCATGGGCGGAAGCCGGAATTTTGAACGCCCGGCAAAGGATCGACCATCTGGCCGATCCCGGGACATTCACCGAATGGGGATTATTGGCGGTATCGGAGCGCCAGGAAGATCACCATCGCACGCCGGGCGATGGGGTGGTCGATGGGTATGCCCAGATCGACGGCCGGCCCGTGGTCATTCATGCCGCCGAATTCAGCGCCATGGGCGCCTCCTCGGCCGCCATCGCCTCCAAGAAACGCCAGCATTCCATTGCCAACGCCAACAAGAACGGCATCCCCCTCGTTGCCCTGAACGAATGCTCGGGCGCCCGCATGCCTGATATCATGGGCGCGCAGGGCATCCACGCGGCGGCGGAAAAAGGCGCCCTGCGCCGCCACCGCAAGGTCCCCTGGGCCTCCGCCGTGCTGGGACAATCGTTTGGCGGCGGCACCTGGCTCTCGGTCATGTCGGATTTTATCGTCATGCGAAAAGGCGCGATCATGGCCGTGTCCTCCACCAACGTGACCTCCGTCGCCATTGCCGAGGATGAAGATCCCGAAGATCTCGGCGGCTGGCGCATGCAGACGGAAGTCTCGGGCCAGGTCGATATGGCGGTGGACAGCGACGAAGAGGCCCTGGACGCCATCCGGCGTTTCCTTTCCTACCTGCCGTCAAACAGCGCCGAGGCGCCGCCGCGCCTGGCGGTACCCAGCGGATCAGGCGCCGATATAGGTAAGCTGCTGGATCTGGTGCCGGAAAGCCGGGCCAAGGTTTACGATGTGCGCAAGGTCATCAGGCTGATCGTGGACAAAGACAGCTATTTCCCCATCAAGGAGAGGTTTTCCAAGGTCGTCAGCACCGGTCTGGCCCGCATGGATGGCCATTCGGTCGGGATTATCGCCACAAACCCCATGTTCAAGGGCGGCGCCATGGATGGCGATGCCTGCGACAAGATCATCGGGTTCCTGGTTCTGTGCGACAGTTTCAATATCCCTGTAATCCATCTGGTCGACACCCCGGGCTTCCTCGTCGGCGTGGTGGGCGAGCGGCAAAAACTGCCCGGGAAAATCATGAACTATATCCAGGCCATGGCCATGACGACGGTGCCATTGCTGACCGTTATCATGCGAAAATCCTACGGTCAGGCCCATTTGAACATCGGCGCGGTGCATGCCGACGAGATGTGTGCCTGGTACACCGGGGACATCAGCTTTGTCGATCCGAAGATTTCCGTCTCCGTCGTACACAAACTAAAACGCGAGGACGACCCCGAACGTTATGACCAATTGGAGCAGCAATTCGAACGGGGCACCTCCGCCTATGATCTGGCCGAACCTTTCATGATCCAGGATGTCATAGATCCGCGCGAAACCAGGACCTGGCTGAGTAAGATGCTGGCGCTGCATGATCGCCGCATGGCCAATGGCGTTGGCGAACATTTGATGGCGACCTGGCCGACGACCTTCTGAATCCGGCAGGAACGGCATTCAAGATATATTCCATATAGCATAATGCATTATATCTTAAGTAATAGATATAATTATTATTACACAATCGGCATATAAATGTGATTATTATAAATAAATCAATGCACTCGATGAGTGATGTACTTAGCG
>JAPYPT010000009.1 GCA_029937535.1 Alphaproteobacteria bacterium | reverse complement strand
GAACCGTGCCCCAGACCGGCACGTCGCGCAGGGCAATCGGGGCCACGGCTGTCGGGTCTTCCTCCAGAACCGCGAAATCGGCCCGTTTGCCGACCTCGATGCTGCCGACCTCCCCATCCATTTTCAAACTATAGGCCGCACCCAGGGTGATGGCGCGCAGGGCTTCCCCTACGGAAATCCGCTCGTTGGGTCCCAATAGATAGCCCGACGATGTCAGCCGGTTGACCGCGCACCAGGCGGTGAATAACGGTCCCAACGGCGTCACCGGCGCATCGGAATGGATGGCGAAGGGCACGCCCAGGCGCAGCGCCGTGGCGGCGGCATTGGCGCGCCTGGCCCGGTCCGGCCCCATGGTCTGGCTTCTATGTTCATCGCCCCAAAAGAAGATGTGGTTGGAAAACACGTTCACGCCAATACCCAGGGCGGCCATGCGCCGGTATTGGCTTTCATCCGCCATCTGGCAATGCTGCAAGGTATGGCGGTGATCCCGCCGGGGTGTCTTCGCCAACGCCGCCTCGATGGCATTGATGACGACTTCCGATGCTTCATCGCCGTTGGTGTGAGTATGAATTTGACGGCCGGCATCGTGGTAGGCCTGGACCAAGGCGTCGATCTGATCCGGGCCCGTGTTCCAGACGCCGTTCGGCGCGCCGTTGTAATAGCCCGGCCAGCGCAGCCGCCCCGTCAGGCCCTGTATGGAGCCGTCCGTCATCAGCTTGACCAAGCCAAACCGCAGCTTTTCTGTGTTCAGCTTGATCAATTCCGCGACGTGGGCCACGCCCTGTTCCGCGGGCATGGAGATGCCGGCAAAGGCGGGCAGAAGGCGAAACCGGAAATCATCCCGCGCCGTCCAGGTCACGAGGTTTTCCACCATCTCTTGCGATAGGTTGTTATGCAGATCCGTTGCCGTGGTCACCCCGGTTTGGCAGGCGAGCCGGCCAAAGTTCTCCAACGCGCCTTTTTCCGAAGCCTCGGTGCTGTAGTCGAGACCGATGGCATCCAGCGCCATGGACTTGGCGGCGGATTCCTGTAGTTCGCCCGTGGGCTGGCCGTCCGCATCCTTGGCGATGCCGTGAATGTTTACCGCCGCCGTGATATTGGCGGCCGCCAGGACCGTGCGGGAGGCGTTCATTAAGTGCCCGTTGGAATGCAGCACCACCACGTGCCGGGTGGTGGAGACCTTGTCGAGATCGCCAAGATCCATGCGCCGGCCGCCGAAATAGATCGGATCGAAGCCCCAGGCCACCAGCAGACTGTCGTCGTCCGGCATGGCTGCCTCGATACCGGCCAGTTTTTCCACCACGGCATCGAGGCTTTCCAGGCCTTCATAGACCGTGCCGTCGGGGCCCACGCGTGGGTGATAGCCGACATAGTGATGACGCCAGATGCTGCCCTGCATCAGGTGGCAATGGCCCTCGACAAAACCGGGCATCAACACCTTATCGGCAAAGCGGTCATCAAGTTGATGCGTGCCCCAACCGGTCAGATCTTGCAGGGCGCCGACGCCCAGGATACGGCCATCGCGCACCGCCACATGGCTGGCCTCGGCCTGGTAATTATTCATGGTGATGATCTTGCGGGCGGAGAAGATAACTATTTCAGACATGGTCCGAACTCCCAACGATATTAATTGTGCCAAGGTTGCAGCAGGGTCCACAGACCCTCCACCGCGCGCAGCCAGTCATCAAGCCCGCGCTGGCGCGGCTCAAGGATCAGGGCATCGACGCCGGCCGTGGCGTAGCCCTCCGCCATCTCCTTCAAGGCATCATGATCATCTTCCAACGGATCCCAGAACAGCCGCATGGAGATGACAAAATCCGCGCCACGGGCGGCGCGCAGATCATCGACAATGGCGCCGATTTCCGGCACCGGCACCCGGGTGCCGTGCCAGCCATCGCCCATGGCCTTGGCCCGGCGCAGGGCGGGGGCGGAATTACCGCCGACCCAGACGGGAATTTTGCGGCCCGGCTGCGGCAGGGTACGAATGCCTTCCAGGGCGGCGGTCACCGTGGTCGGGGAATACGTGATGGGATCTTCCTCCCAGCAGGCCCGCAGGATATTGATGATATCGTCGGTGCGGGCGCCCCGGTCGGCGAAGGGCACCCCCATGGCATCGAATTCGGCTTCCATCCAACCGACGCCGGTGCCCAGGATCAAGCGGCCCTCGCTTAACAGATCGAGCGTGGCCAGCTCCTTGGCCAGGTGGGCCGGAATGCGCAGAGGCAGCACCAGGACGGAGGTGCCAAGTTCCACCCGCGTGGTCGCCGCCGCCGCCCAGGTCAAGGTGATCAGCGGTTCATAAAAACTCTTCGATGGCGGATAGGGGGCATCGTGGGGGATCGCCAGATGATCATTGACCCAGATCGAATCAAAGCCCAGGTCTTCCGCCTGGCGGGCGCCCCGGCGCACGGCTTCCGGCCCGGCCTTGCGCCCGATCTGGGGTATGTGAACACCAAGTTTCATGCCGCGATCTCCTCAATATGCCGGCCGAACCGGTCCTTGTGCCGTGGCGCCGGTCCTGTTGTAATCACCACATTATAGGAGGAATAACCCATGGTCCGCGAATTAATGAACCCCTGCGGCATCGTCGCCAACGAGGATAGAGCCCTGGCCCCACGCCTACCGAAGGGCGGCAAAGTCGTCATCGGTTTGTTTTCCAACCAGAAGGCCAATGCGGATTTGTTTTTGGACAACATCCAGGAATTGTTGGCGGCCCGCTATGACGATGTGGAATTCCTGCGCGGCTACAAGGCGGCTTCGGTGCCGGCGGAGTTTACCGATGAATTCCTGAACCGTTGCCACATGGTGGCCGCCGCTTTCGGCGACTGAGGCTCGTGCACGTCGTGGTGTATCCATGACAGCATCAAACTGGAAAGCCTCGGCATCCCCACCGCGACCATTTGCAGCGACGAATTCTACTCTCTGGGCAAGGCGGAGACCGAATGCCTCGGGCTGCCCGGTCTGCCCATCGCCATCGTGCCGCACCCCGTCGCGAAACTGTTGGCGGACGAAGTCGCGGCAATGGCCCGGGATACAGTCGATGAAATCATCCGGCTGTGGCACACGGATGCTGCGGACCTGCGCGCCGAGTTCAAGGAAAAACAGCCCCCCGTGAAACAGCGCCTGCGCTACAAATCCATGTTCGAGGGCAATTTTTCCGCCCCCGATGCGCCCGACCGTCTGAACGGCCCGGACGATCTGGATGGCGTCAACCGCCTGTTCTACAGCCGGGGCTGGACCGATGGCCTGCCCATCATTCCACCGACGCCGGAGCGCTACGAGAAAATGCTGGGCGAGAGCGGATACGACCCGGATGAACGCCTCGCCCTGATCGAACCTCGCCAGGGCCAGGCGACCATCGCCAAGGTGGCGGTCAACGCGGTCATGGCCGGCTGCCAGCCCGGGCATCTGGGGGTGCTGGTGGCCGCCACCAAGGCCATGGGACAGCCCGCCCTGAACCTCAAGGCCCTGAACACCACGACCCATCCTTGCACCCTTATGGCTCTGATCAGCGGGCCCATCGCGGATGAGATCGATGTCAACAGTACCTACAACGCCATGGGCCAGGGCAGTCTGGCCAATGCCGCCATTGGCCGGGCGTTGCGCTCCATCCTGCTGAATGTGGGCGGCGGCACGCCGGGCATTCTGGACCGGGCGACCATGGGCAGCCCAGCCAAATACAGCTTTTGCTTCGCCGAACGGGTCGGGGAGAACCCTTGGGGCGAAACCCTGGCCATGGAACGGGGCTTTGACGCGGAACAGAGCGTGGTCACCCTGTGCGGCGTGGAGGGGCCCCATAACGTCAACGATCACTACGGCAAGACGGCGGAGGAGATCCTGATGACCCTCGGCGGCACCATGTCCTCGCCGGGCCTCAATAACAGCTACCTGGGCGGCGAGATCATGGTGGTCCTAGGGCCGGAGCACGCGGAGATCATGGCCAGCGATGGCTTTTCCAAGGCCGACATCAGAAAATTTTTGATGGAACGGGCCTTGATCCCCGCCCATTCCCTGTCCGAACCCCAGCGGACCATCATGCGCCAGTATGTGCCCGAGCGGCTGTTGGCGGATGGCGATGGGGGCGCCCGTATCGCCACCAGCCACGAAGATATCCAGTTGGTGGTCGCGGGCGGGGCGGGCCGCCATTCGGCCATCGTGCCCTCGTTCGGCAACACCAGGGCGGTCAGCGAAGTGGTGATTGGGCGCGTTGGATGAGGATGGCCGGCCTGCCCATGTATGACCTGGCCCCGGTGCGCGGCGCCGTGGATGCCTGGTGGGCCGGATTGGCGCGGGCCTGCCAGCGGGAGGGCCTGGAAGGCGTGCCGGGGGACCTGTGGCGGACAGGCAGCCGCGAGGATTTGTGGCGGGCGCCTGAATTGCTGTTGAGCCAGACCTGCGGCTATCCCCTGTTGAAACATTTCACGGATCATCTGACCCTGCTGGCCACGCCGATCTATGGCGCCGATGGCTGTGACGGTCCCACCTACCGCAGCCTGATCGTGGTGGCCGCCGATAGTCCCGCCAAGGACCTGGAAGATTTGCGGGGCGGCATCTGCGCCATCAACGATTGGGATTCCCAATCCGGCATGAATGTGTTGCGCCACACCATCGCGCCTTTGGCACGGGACGGCCGTTTTTTCGGCGCGGTCAAGGTGGCGGGCAAACACCACCTTTCCATTGCCATGATCGGCGAGGGTGAGGCGGATGTTGCCGCCATCGATTGCGTCACCCACGGCCTGATGGCCCGCCATGAACCCAGCTCGCTGGCGGGTACCCGGGTGCTGACGATGACCGACGCCGCCCCCGCCCTGCCCTATGTCACCGGTGCGGCGACCCCGCCCGATGACTGGACCCGGCTGCGCGCCGCCCTGGACCGGGTCATGGCCGATCCCGATTTGGCCATGGTGCGTGGGGATCTGATGATCGAAGGGTTTGCCGATCTATCCTTGGATGACTACCACGTGATGCTGGAGATGGAAGCCGGTGCGGCGGCGAAGGGTTATCCCACCCTGCGATGATCCGCGTCGCCATGACCGCCGCCGGCCCTTATCCGATTTGGCGGCAGGCGATTCTTGATTAGAATCGAGTGCTGTGTTAAGACTTGTTAATTGGCGCCAGCGATATTTGGTTGCCTTGTCGTTGTTTGTAGTGTTTTCGGGGCCCGTTTGTGTTTGGATTGCAGACGGATGAGTTTCTAAATCGGCTGCATCGGTCGCCTATCACTTTCAGGCAGGTGGGTTGAATTACAGGTCGTGTCCGCCTCGGTTTCGAACGCAATTCGTCAATTTTGACGGAACATATCCACGAATAACTATTGTTCATAACTTATTCCAACGCCATAGGCATGTCTGTAACTTATTGACATGGTTTTAATTTTTTATTAGTTTTCTGCCATGGGAAAACGCGGGCCACAGCCAAAGACGACAGAACGGCTTATCACGATGGTCGAGCCGGAGACTCTGTTCCGTCTTAAGGCCATTGCGGAAACCCGGGACCTCCCCGTCAGCGTGATCGTGCGCGAGGCCCTCTCGGATTACCTCTCATTGCGGACCGGAGAAGACCAATTGATATTTTCCAACGTGGTCCGCCGCCGCAATCTGGAACGCGCCCAACAAGAAGACGCAAGCCCCACGCCAGGGGCCCGTTTCCCCCGACGGTAAAGGGCGGCGGGCCCTATTGGGAAACACCGTATCCTTGAAAGACCGGCACCGCCGCCATTTGACGCCGGGCATGGGCGGGCGCGAGTTTGTAGGCGGTGGCGAAGTTTTTCTTGGCCTCCGCGGGCTGCTCGGTGTCGTGATAGAACAGGCCGAATTTGAAATAGACGCTCCAATTTTTCGGATCCAGCCGAATGGCCTCGGCAAAATCCGCCTCCGCGCTATTCGTCCTGCCTTTGCCGTGCATTACCTCGGCCCGCAGGGCATAGCTGGGGGCATGATTTGAATCTAGGCTGAGGGCACGGTTGCAGGCCGCCAGCGCCTCGTCCAGCTGGGCGGTGACGGCTATATGATGGTTGCAAATGGACCACCAGGCGGCAACATAACCGCGGTCCAACGCGGTCGCCTTTTTGTAGTCGCGCAGGGCCAGACGGTGTTTGTTGAATTTGGCACGGCTGACACCGCGAAGATGGTGGGCCACCGCCAACTGCTTCCTTGTCAACCCGCCGTCGCTGATGGCCAGGCCGAAGAAATTCATCGCCGCCGCCCATTCACCCTCGGCCAGCAGGGTCTTGGCGAATTCGAAATCCTTCAACTCGGCCGCCGCCGCGCTCCCCACGGGGAGGAGGAGCAGCAATACGAGACAGATATATTTTGGAAATCGAAGCATGCCCCGAGCCTATAGCGCCTTGACGATATCCTCGACCATTTTTTTTGCATCGGCGAACAGCATCATGGTGTTGTCGGCGTAGAACAATTCGTTGTCGATGCCGGCGTAGCCGGGCGACAGGCTGCGCTTGACGAACAGGCAGGTTCGCGCCCGTTCCACATCCAGAATGGGCATGCCGGCGATGGGGGAATTTGGTTCGTGGGCGGCGGGGTTGGTGACATCGTTGGCGCCAATGACGAAGGCCACGTCGGTGTTGGAAAAATCGGAATTTATTTCATCCAACTCGAAAACCTCGTCATAGGAAACGTTGGCCTCCGCCAGCAGCACATTCATGTGGCCGGGCATGCGGCCCGCCACGGGGTGGATGGCGTAGGTTACCTTGACGCCATGCCCCTTCAGCATATCGCCCATTTCGCGAACCGAATGCTGGGCCTGGGCCACCGCCATGCCATAGCCGGGCACGATAATCACGGAAGAGGCGTTTTTCATGATGAAGGCCGCATCTTCGGCGCTGCCGGCTTTCACCGGCTTGTCGCTGCGGGTGGCCGAGACGGCGGTATCGCCGCCGAAGCCGCCCAACAGGACCGAGATGAAAGAGCGGTTCATGGCCTTGCACATGATGTAGGACAGAATGGCGCCGGACGACCCCACGAGGGCGCCGGTGATGATCAGGGCGGTATTCTCCAGCGTGAAACCGATACCGGCCGCGGCCCAGCCGGAATAGCTGTTCAGCATGGAGACGATGACCGGCATATCCGCCCCGCCAATGGGGATAATCAACAAAAACCCCAAAATGAACGCTATCGCGGTCATGGCCCAGAACCATTGCGGGTCGGGGCCGATAGCGAATAAAACGACGAGCAGCACGATCACCGCGCCCAAGGCCGCGTTCAGGGCATGCTGTCCGGTAAAGGTGATGGGGTTGCCGGTGACCACGCCCTGTAATTTTCCAAAGGCGATGATGGAGCCCGAAAATGTCACGGCGCCGATCACCACGCCGATGCCCATTTCGATACGGCTGGCCAGCTTGAGCAAACCATCCGCGCCGGCAATGCCATAGGCGGCCGGGTTATAAAAGGCGGCGGCGGCCACCAACACGGCAGCCAGGCCCACCAGGCTATGAAACGCGGCCACCAGCTGCGGCATATCGGTCATGGCGATGCGCCGGGCGATAAGCGTGCCGATGGCGCCGCCGACAACCAATGCACCGAGAATCCATTCGTAGGAGACGACGTTGGGATTGATCACCGTGGTGACCAAGGCGATGGCCATCCCGATCATGCCGTAGACGTTGCCGCTGCGAGAGGATTCGGGCGATGACAGGCCGCGCAAGGCCATGATGAACAAAACCGAAGCGATCAAATAGGCCAGGGCCGTCAGATTTGCCGACATAATTTAGGCCCCTACTGCTTTTTCTTGTACATGGCCAGCATGCGCTGGGTCACCAGGAAGCCGCCGAATATATTCACCGCCGCCAGCCCGATGGCGACGATGCCAAGAATCTTGGAAAAGGACATATCAACCGGTCCCGCGGCGATCAACGCGCCGACGATGATGACGGACGAGATGGCGTTGGTGACGCTCATCAGCGGCGTATGCAGGGCCGCCGTAACGGACCAGACCACATAGTAGCCGACAAAAATCGCCAGAACGAAAATCGCCAGGCGATAGATGAATGGATCGATGCTATTCGCCACATCCATTGGCGGTTACTCCTTCGCGCTCAACAATTTGCCGTCAACATTTTGCCGTCAACATGGGGTGGATCACCGCGCCGCCCCTGGTCAGGCAAACGCCGGAAACGGTCTCATCCTCGAAATCGAACGACAGCGTGCCGTTCTCGCCATCAATATGGGGGGAGAGAAAATTGAACAGGTTGCGGGCATACAAATTGGAAGCATCCACCGCCAGCCGGGACGGAAAATTGGCATGGCCGATAATCTTGACGCCGTTGACGTCGACCACCTTGCCCATCTCGGACAAGGCGCAGTTGCCGCCATTCTCCACCGCCAGATCAACAATCACCGAGCCGGGCTTCATGGAGGCCACCATGGCCTCATCCAGCAGGATCGGCGCGGCGCGGCCCGGGATAAGGGCGGTGCAAATCACAATGTCCTGCTTGGCGACGGTCTCGGCGATCAGGGCCGCCTGCTTTTTTTGATAGTCCTCGCTCATTTCCTTGGCGTAGCCGGCCTCCGTCTCGGCCTGGGCGCTTTCCGCATCCTCGACCATGACATAACTGGCGCCCAGACTTTCCACCTGCTCCTTGGCGACCGGGCGGACATCGGTGCCCGAAACCACGGCGCCGAGGCGGCGCGCGGTCGCGATAGCCTGTAACCCGGCGACGCCGGCGCCCATGACAAATATCTTCGCCGGTGCGATGGTGCCCGCCGCCGTCATCATCATCGGCAGAGCCCGGCCGAATTCTTCCGTCGCATCCAATATGGCTTTGTAGCCGGCCAGGTTGGCCTGAGAGGACAGCACATCCATGCCCTGCGCCCGGCTGATGCGGGGCATCAATTCCATGGCGTAGGCATCAATCCCGGCCGCGGCGTAGGCATCACAATCAGAGCGGCGGATTAACGGGTTCAACATGGCGATCAAGGCCTGGCCCGATCGCATCCGGGTCAGTTCGTTGTCGCCGTTTTCATCTTCCATGATCGGCCGGCGGACCTTCAGGATCAGGTCGGCGCCAGCCAGGGTGGCGGCCGGATCGGCGGCGATCGAGGCGCCGGCCCCTTGAAAATCGTCGTCCGAATAATGAGCCGCGGCCCCGGCGCCGGACTCGACGGCAACCTCGACACCAAGACCGACGAATTTCTTGACGGTCTCGGGCGTTGCCGCCACCCGCCGCTCGTCAGCCCGCCGCTCTTTCAATACGGCAATCTTCATCTATGTAATCCTGACAGGGGGTATCTAAAGGCCAAGGGGAATGCGCGGAATAAACCATTCCGTCGCCGCAAGCAACGCATCAGTTTGGACCTGACAGTATATTGATGAAGAGGTTATCGTCCGGGGTGAGAACCGGAAACCTGATCAGGGCAGGTCGAGGTCGAATTTTTTCAATAGACGGGCCTGTTTACGGCGCATCTTGGCGGCATCGAAGCCGTCGATCAGCTCGTGGAAGTGACGGTACCAATTTACGTCCGCGTTCAGATGCATGAAGACACCGCCCAGTCCAATGGCGGCGCGATCCATGAAAACAAATTCCTGAGGCGGCCGTATGCCGCCCAAGTCGCGCAGGCCACGGTGTACTTTTTCGGCCACATCCCGGCCATAGACGCCCGCTTGGTCGTCTTCGCGGATGCGCCGGGTCCGGTCTTCCAGCAATGGGCCGTAAACGAAGTTGGCCCAGAGGTTCAGGGTCTCGATCACTTCTTTTTTCAAATCGGTGAAGCCCCAGGTTTCGTAGGCATGCACCGCCAAATCCTGATCGCCATCGCGAATCGCGCAATAGAGGTCAATGACGCCCTGCACGAACTTCGCCTCGAACACCCGCACACAGCCAAAATCCAGCAGGTTGATATCCAGGTCGGGGCGGATCGAATAATTACCCAAATGCGGGTCGCCATGGATAACCCCGGCGTCATAGAACGGCACATACCAGGTGCGGAACATATTCAGCGCGATGGTGTTGCGGGTTTCCTGGTCCGCATCCCGGAAATTCAGCAACGGCTCGCCCTCCAGCCAGTTCATGGTCAGCAGGCGCCGGGTGGAAAGGTCGGGCAGCACGCCGGGGACGTGGATATTTTTCTCAGCCCTAAGGATCTCGGTGAACAGCGCCATGTGTCGGGCCTCGCGCGCATAATCCAGTTCCTCGCGCAGGCGCTCGCTGATCTCCTTGTGGACGTTGGAGGTATCGATGGTGCGGTCATAGCGGCCGTAGATGGAAAAGATCAGTTTCAATTGCGCCAGATCGGCTTCCACGGCCGAATTCATATCGGGGTATTGCAATTTGCAGGCCAGATCCAGGCCATCAAGGCTGGCCCGGTGAACCTGTCCCAACGAGGCGGCGGCGGCGGCTTGATGTTCGAAATTGTCAAACCTCTCCTGCCAGCCCGGACCCAATTCCGCCGCCATGCGGCGCTTGACGAACAGCCAACCCATGGCGGGCGCATTGGCCTGCAACTGGATCAATTCCTGCACATATTCCTGGGGCAAGGCCTCGGGAATGGTGGCCAATATCTGCGCCACTTTCATCAACGGGCCCTTCAGGCCGCCCAGGGCGTTCTTCAAATCCTTGGCATGGGCCGGCTTATCAAGGGCAAAGCCAAAGACTTTATCTCCGGCCAGACGCGCCGCCAGACCGCCCACCGCCGTGCCCACCTTGGCATAGCGGCGCACCCGGCCCGTGATGCTGTCGGCCTCTTTGTCCCCGCTCATGGGCTTACCAATGTTGCCATTTTCAGGACAGCGCCTCCAACTCATCGATGAAACCTTCGATCACGCCCAGACCCTGTTGCCAAAACTGTGGGTCGGTGGCGTCCAGACCAAAGGGCGCCAGTAATTCCCGGTGGCGCAAGGTACCGCCCGCCCGCAGCATATCGAGATATTTTTCAGCGAAACCTTCCCCGGCGTCCTGATAGACGGCGTAAAGGGAATTCACCAGGCAATCGCCAAAGGCATAAGCATAGACGTAGAACGGCGAATGGATGAAATGGGGGATGTAGCACCAGAAATTGGCATATCCATCATGCAGCCGGATCGCCGGGCCGAGACTTTCCCGTTGCACCGCCATCCAGATTTCACCAATCCGTTCCACCGACAATTCGCCCTGGCGCCGTTCGTCATGCAAGCGCCGTTCGAATTCATAGACCGCGATCTGGCGGACCACGGTATTCAGCATGTCCTCTGTCTTGCCCGCCAGCATGGCCTTGCGCCGCGCGGGCACGGTTTCCTGATCCAACAGGGCGCGGAAGGTCAACTGCTCGCCGAACACGCTGGCCGTCTCGGCCAGGGTCAGGGGCGTGTCCGCCATCAAGGCGCCTTGCCCCGCCGCCAGAACCTGGTGCACCCCATGTCCCAGTTCATGGGCCAGGGTCATCACATCCCGGGTCCGGCCCTGATAGTTCAACAACAGATAGGGATGGGCCGAGGGCACGGTCGGATGGGCGAAGGCGCCCGAGGACTTGCCGGGGCTGGCCGGCGCATCGATCCAGGCGTTGTCGAAAAAACGCTGGCCCACGTCCGCCAGTACCGGCGAGAAGCGGCGGTAGGCCGCCAGCACCTGGTCCTGGGCCGCCTCAAAGGTGATGCTCTGCTGATCGTCATCGGGCAAGGGCGCATTGCGGTCCCAATAATCCAGCGCATCCGCGCCAAACCAGCGGGCCTTGAGGGCATAGTACCGATGCGAGAGGCGCGGATAGGCCGCCGTCACGGCGCCAGCCAGGGCATCCACCACCTCGTCCTCCACAAAGTTGGAGAGATGGCGCACGCTGTCGGGCCGGGCAAAGTTGCGCCACTTGTCCTCGATCTCCTTATCCTTGGCCAAGGTGTTGGTGATCAGGGCGAACAGGCCTTTCTTTTCATCGAAGCCCGCGCCAAGGGCCTTGGCCGCCGCCTTTCGTTGGGCGCCTTCGGGTTCTTGCAACAGGTGCAAGGTCTGCTCCAGCGTCAGGTCTTCGCCATCCAGAGGGAAGCGCATATCGGCCATGGTTTCATCGAACAGCCGCACCCAGGCCGCCCGTCCCGTGACCTGTTTTTCATGCAGCAGGCGTTCTTGCTCATCCGGCAATTGATGGGGGCGGCTGGCGCGGACATCACGCAGCCAGGGTTCGTACCGGCTCAAACTTTGGTCCGCCGCCAACAAGGCCGCCAGGGCTTGGTCTTCGATTCGGTTTAATTCCAACGTAAAAAAAATCAACTTGGTGGTGATGGCGCTCAACCGCTCCACGGTGATCTGGTAAAACCGGCCCACCTCCCGGTCCGAAACCCGTGCCGCATGGTAAAGCTGGGCATAGCTGGCGATGCGGCCCAGAAAATCTTCGTCCGCTTCATACCGGGTGATGGCCTGGGCCAGTTCCCCCGCCGAAAGCGCCCCCACCTTGCCGCTGTAGTCCTCATTGAAGCGATCGGCCGCGGTGTCCGCCCGCTCCAAATCAGCCGCCAGTTCCGCCGCATCCGGACCGCCGTATAGATCGCCCAGGTCCCATTGCGGCAAATTCCCAAGATCCATATCTCACCTGTTTCCCAAACTCCGCTTGTCCCGAAATGGCACAGGCGTTAGACTACCCCCATCATAAGTAATGAGGGACTGGATTAAGAGCAATGGCGCAAACCGTGTTGATCGTCGATGATGATCCCACCCAAAGACGCCTGTTGGAAGCCGTGGTCAGCCGCCATGGCTATGAAATTGAGATTGCCACGGGTGGCAAGGACGCCATCGCCTTCATGCAATCGGATAAAAGCAACGATGTGGATTTGATGCTGTTGGATCTGGTGATGCCGGATCTGGATGGCTTCGAGGTCTTGCAGCAGGTCAAGTCCCGGCGCCCCGATTTGCCGGCCATCGTGCTGACGGCGCAAAGCGGTATTGAGGTTATTGTTAAGGTTATGCAGGCCGGCGCGGCGGATTTCATCCCCAAGCCGGCCAGCCCCGAGCGGCTGCTGGTCTCCATTGAAAACGCGCTGAAGATGAATGTCCTCTCGGGCCAGGTATCCCGCCTCAGCCGCCAGGTTGATGGGCGCATGCAGTTTGACGATCTGATTACCGGCAGCAGCGTCATGGCCAGCGCCCTGGATCTGGCGCGCCGGGCCGCATCATCAAAAATTCCAATCCTGATCGAAGGGGAAAGCGGCGTCGGCAAGGAGATGGTCGCGCGCGCCGTACAGGGCTCTTCCGAACGGGCCGGCAAACCGTTCGTGGCCGTTAACTGCGGCGCCATTCCCGAGAACCTGGTCGAAAGCATGTTGTTCGGGCACGAAAAAGGCGCCTTCACCGGCGCCTCGGAACGCCACGCGGGGAAATTTCAGGAAGCCGACGGCGGCACCCTGTTCTTGGACGAGATCGGCGAACTACGTCAGGACATGCAAGTCAAACTGCTGCGCGCCCTGCAGGAAAGCGAAGTCGATCCGGTCGGTTCCTCCAAGCCGGTCAAGGTCGATATCCGTCTGATCTCGGCCACCAACCGGGATTTGCAGCAGCAGGTCAACGACGGGCGCTTTCGCGAGGATTTGTTTTACCGCCTCAATGTCTTTCCCATCCACATTCCGCCCCTGCGCGAACGCCTCGGTGATGTCCAACCATTGTCGGAACATTTCATTACCAAGCTGGCGGCGACCGAAGGCAAGGCCGTGCGCGGCCTGTCCGATGAGGCGCTGGAACTACTCATGGGTTTTGATTGGCCGGGTAACGTGCGGCAGTTGGAAAATGCCATATTCCGGGCCGTGGTGCTGTGCGATGGCGACGAATTGACCTTGACGGATTTCCCGCAGATCGCTCAGAGCATGGGCGTGGCCGCCTCCGTATCGGCCTCGGGCGGCAATGGCGGCCTACCGGCCCTGGATGCCAGCGGTGAAATGCGTACCCTGGACGCCATGGAGGCCGACATGATCCGCATGGCCATCGAAAAATACCAAGGCCAGATGACCGAGGTCGCCCGCCGACTGGGCATCGGCCGCTCGACCCTGTACCGCAAGGTCAGCGAGTTCGGGATTGAAGCAGGACGGTAGGAATTTGCAATTAGGTCAGAAATACTTACCTTTAAAAGTGCCGATGAGGTGAGGGCGGTCTGATATTTGGGGATAGGGCATGACAACTGCCACAAGCGCGCACGAGACTGTTTCATTGGCGAACGTCTCTCTGGATGACAAATATGCCTTGGAACAGGGACGGGTGTTCCTGACCGGGACCCAGGCCCTGGTCCGCCTGCCCATGCTGCAGCGCCAGCGCGACCAGGCGGCGGGCCTGAATACGGGCTGTTATATCTCGGGCTATCGCGGCTCGCCCCTGGGCGGGTTCGATCAGCAGCTTTGGCAGGCCAAGCCGTTTCTGGAGAAAAACCACATTGTTTTTCAGCCCGGCGTCAACGAGGACATGGCCGCCACCGCCCTGTGGGGCAGCCAGCAATTGAACCTAGGCCCGAAATCCAACTACGACGGGGTTTACGGCATTTGGTACGGCAAGGCGCCCGGCGTTGACCGCTGCGGCGACGTGGTGCGCCATGCCAATAGCGCGGGCACTGATCCCAATGGCGGCGTCTTGATGATGTGCGGCGACGATCACGCCGCCGTCTCCTCCACCGTGCCGGGGCAAAGCGAACATAATCTGGCATCCTGGATGGTGCCCATGCTGTACCCGGCGGGGGTGCAGGAATACCTCGACTACGGCTTGCTTGGCTGGGCCATGTCGCGGTTCGCCGGCGTCTGGGTCGGCTTCAAATGCGTCTCTGAAGTGGTGGAAAGTTCGGCTTCGGTACATGTGGACGCCCACCATCTGGATATCAAAATCCCTGAATTCGAGATGCCCCCCGGCGGCCTGAATATTCGCTGGCCCGATGACCGCTGGAGCCAGGAAGTACGCCTGCAGCGGCATAAGGTCTACGCCGCCCTGGCCTTCGCCCGGGCCAACGGCATCGACCGCCTGGTCTGGGATGCCCCCCAACCGCGTATCGGCATCGTCGCCGCCGGCAAATCCTATCTCGATACCCGCCAGGCCCTGGAAGACCTTGGCATCGACGAAAAAATGGCCGCCGATATCGGCCTGCGGCTCTACAAAGTCGGCATGCCCTGGCCCCTGGAGCGGGAAGGCATCCGCGCCTTCGCCGAGGGCCTGGATGAAGTTCTGGTGATCGAGGAAAAACGCGCGGTCATCGAAAATCAGCTCAAGGAGCAGCTTTACAATTGGCGTTCCGACGTGCGCCCCCGCGTGGTTGGCAAGTTCGACGAGGGCGGGCAGTTGCTGTGTCCTTCGGACGGCGAATTGTCGCCGGGCCAGATCGCCCGCATCATCGTCTCGCGCATTGGCTCCTATGTTACCTCGCCCACGATCGAGGAACGCATGGCGCAGTTGGACCGCAAGGAAGCCGCCGCCAAGAAAGCCACCGCGCCCATTGAACGGGCGCCCTATTTCTGTTCCGGCTGCCCGCACAACAGCTCCACCAAGGTACCGGAAGGCAGCCGCGCCATGGGCGGCATCGGCTGTCACTTCATGGCCCTGTTCATGGACCGCTCGACCGAGACCTTTACCCAGATGGGGGGCGAGGGCGTGCCGTGGCTGGGACAATCCGCGTTCACCGGAGAGGAACATATCTTCGCCAACCTGGGCGATGGCACCTATTACCATTCCGGCATCACCGGGATCCGCGCCGCCGTCGCCTCTGGCGTCAACATCACCTACAAGATCCTGTTCAACGATGCCGTGGCCATGACCGGCGGGCAACCCCACGACGGCCCCCTGTCGCCCTGGCAGATCAGCCAGCAGGTCCATCACGAAGGCGTCACGAAAATCATCGTGGTCAGCGACGAGCCGGATAAATACGCCATCGGCACCGCCTGGGCGCCCGGCGTCACCATCCGCCACCGGGACGAACTGGACCGGGTGCAAAAAGAGCTGCGCCAGACCAAGGGCACCTCCGTGCTGATCTATGACCAGACCTGCGCGGCGGAAAAGCGCCGCCGGCGCAAGCGGGGGACCTTCCCCGATCCCGACCGCCGGGCCTTCATCAACGCCGCTGTCTGTGAAGGCTGCGGGGACTGTTCCGTGCAGTCGAACTGCGTTTCCGTTGAGCCTTTGGAAACGCCGCTTGGGCGCAAGCGGCAGATCAACCAATCCGCCTGCAACAAGGATTTCTCCTGCATCAGAGGCTTCTGCCCCAGCTTCGTCACCGTCGCGGGCGCGCTGCCGCGCCGGGCGCCGGCCGCCAGTGGCGCGGGTTTGGACGACGCGATCAAGGCCCTGCCCAGCCCCCAAATGGCGGGGGCGGAGGGCGGCTACAACATCCTTGTCACGGGCATTGGCGGCACGGGGGTTATCACCGTCGGGGCGCTGTTGGGCATGGCCGCGCATTTGGAGGGCAAGGGCGTCACGGTGCTCGATTTCACCGGCATCGCGCAGAAAAACGGCGCCGTGATGAGCCATATCCGCATCGCGCCGGAGCCGGAAGATCTGCACGCCGTGCGCATCGCCGCCGGCGGCGCCGATTTGCTGCTGGGCGCCGACATGGTGGTGGCCGCTTCACCCGATGCCTTGCGTAAATATTCCCGCGGCGGCACCCAGGCCATCGTCAACAGCCATCTCGCCCCCACGGCGGATTTCACCCTGAACCCGGATATGGAGTTTCATGCCGAGGAATTGGCCAGCTTGATCCGCAATGGCGTCGGCGACAACCGCACGGAATTCATCGATGCCACGGGCCTGGCCACGGCATTGATGGGTGACGCCATCGCCGCCAATCTGTTCCTGCTGGGCCACGCCTATCAGCGCGGCGCCCTGCCGGTCAGCGGCGCGGCCATCGACAAGGCCATCGAGTTGAACGGCGTCGCCGTGGCCATGAACCGCCGGGCCTTTGCCCTGGGCCGGCTGGCGGCGGAAGATCTGGATCAAGTCAAGCGGGCGGCCAACCCCGCAGAGGCAATTGGGACGATCGAGGCGATCGAGGCGGCGGCGGAAAATACCCTGGACGATGTCATCGCCCGCCGTAGCGCCATGCTAAACGACTACCAAGATGCAGCTTATGCCGGCCAATACGAAGCTTTCGTCCGCCAAGTAGAAACAGCCGAACAGACCAAGGGCAAGGGCATGACCGGCCTGGCAATAGGCGTCGCCCACAATTTGTTCAAGCTGATGGCCTACAAGGACGAATACGAAGTGGCCCGCCTGTACAGCGACGGCAGCTTCCAGGCCGCCCTGGCCAAGCAGTTCGAGGGTGAGTTGAAATTAACCTTCCATCTGGCCCCGCCCCTACTGTCCCGCCGGGACCCGGACAGCGGCCAGTTGATCAAACGCGAATTCGGCCCCTGGATGATGCCCGCCTTCAAACTGCTGGCCAAATTCAAGGGCCTGCGCGGCGGCGCCTTCGATATTTTCGGCCGCACCGCGGAACGCCGCGCCGAACGCGCCGCCATTCCAGCCCACCGCGCCGTGATCGAGGAACTCCTGGCCGGCCTGACCCCCGACAACCACGCCCTGGCCATGGAGATCGCCGCCCTGCCCGCGAAAATCCGCGGCTACGGCCACATCAAGGAACGCAGCCAAGTGGCCACGGCCGCCGAACAAGCGCATCTGCTGGCGGCCTGGCGCAACCCCGAAACCCAATCCACCGCAGCGGAATGATTGCCTGCGCGGACTTGGCTTATTAGAATGGCGGCATAAAGCCATGGCAACGAAACGCAAGAATTCTCAGACGAAAATTACACCGCCGCCGCCGGTGTATTTGGCTCGCGTGGAGGTTGAAAATATCCGCTGTTTTGGGCCGCGTCAGACCCTACATTTACTCGACACTTCCGGTGAACCTGCCCATTGGACAATCATTCTCGGTCCCAACAGCGGCGGAAAAACGACGTTATTACAATCTATAGTTGGCGTTAGTCTGACGAAATACGACATGTATGGCGAAATGATGACTGCAACGCGGGCAAGTGAAATCTTGTCGCAGGAGTTCATGCGAAAATTTTGGCGCGGTCACGCAGAAAAACCTGGTGAGATTAGTGCCACTCATTGGCGCAAACCAATTAACGCATCCGGCCATAGACCTATTCCAGAGACTTGTTGCAGTTCAATATCAATTGGGCCATCAATGTTTTCGAGCGGTAGGGAAGTGGTGGACTGGGCATCACTTTATTATGCCTATGGAGCAACTCGAAGGGTCGGCAGACTGGGGCTTGGCGATGAGTCCAAGGAAATCGATGATGTTGCTACTCTATTCGACCTTGATGCGTTGCTCAACAACGCCGAAGATACACTCTTGAGGCTGGATTACGCAGAAAGGCGCAATGCCGAAACAAACAGGCATCTCAAAGCAGGCGTATTTGAAATGCTTGCAAATTTATTACCTTTGGTTGAAGACATTAGGATTTTTGACAGCAGCGACAGTCCAAGTATTGCCGAGGTCCAGTTCGACACTGAATTTGGCCAAGTGAAATTTGCTCAATTAGGCCATGGATACCAAACTATGATTGGCTGGGTCGTCGACTTGGCGAGTAGAATGTTTACTGCGTATCCTAACTCTACAAATCCCTTTAAAGAAGCGGCCGTAGTCTTGATCGATGAAATTGATCTGCACATGCATCCTGATTGGCAGCGCAAGATCATGGGCTACCTCTCAGGTCATTTTCCCAATGTGCAGTTCATCGCTACGGCGCATAGTCCGCTGATCGTTCAGGGCGCCGATGAGAATACCAACATCGCCGTGCTGCGGCGCGAAGGCGATCACGTGGTGATCGACAATAAGCCGGAGAATGTCCGTAACTGGCGGGTCGATCAAATTCTCGCCAGCGATTTGTTCAGCGTGGAAGGCAGTCGTTCTGCCGATACCGATGACTTGTTGGCCGAGCGCCGGAAAATTCTAACGAAGCCGAAGTTAACAAAAAAAGACCGGGCGAGGGTGGAAGAAATCGAGGAACAAGTTGGCTATCTGCCCGGTGAGGAAACTGCCGAGGACCGGGCAGCCTGGGAAATTGTACGCCGCGCCGCCGACCGATTGAAAAAGCAGGACACGGCGGCTGAATGATCCGCATTCATAAGCCCACGAAACCGCCCAAACGTTTGATTGAGAAGGGCAAGCCGAAGACTCGCGGCATGAAATCGGCATATACGCGCAATCATATGGCTTACAATATCGGGGAACGCACGTTCCAGTTTGAAAGCAGTATCTACGGACACAAATCCGTCAAGGGTGCCTTGGACACCGCGCAACACGGAAAATGTTGTTTCTGTGAAAGCAAGGTTAAGCCCACCGCGCATGGCGATGTGGAGCATTTTCGCCCAAAGGGTGGATATCGACAAACCGCTGACCAACAGTTGGAACGGCCCGGATACTACTGGCTAGCCTACGATTGGCCGAACCTCTATTTCTCATGCCAAATTTGTAATCAAAGCTACAAGAAGAACCTTTTTCCCTTGCTTGACCCCACGACCCGAGCTCGTAACCATCACCATGATGAAGCTGAGGAAGATGCGATATTCATCGACCCAGGTTTGGAAGATCCGGAGACGCATATCACATTCCGGGCTGAATTCGCTTTTGGCAAGACAAACCGTGGTAAAGAAACGATTGAATTTCTGGGATTAAATCGTCCGGTTTTAGTAGGCGCAAGACGAGAGGCGCTACAGCAGTGGCAAATGCTGAAATATGTGCTGGATAGCGATTCCGCCGGATTAGAAACTGAAGGAATCGAAGAATTAGTTCGCTCAAAACTGCAACCGGATGCTCAATATTCTGCTATGTTTCGCGCCTATCTCAACGGATGAGGACTAAACAATGACCAATAGCAATCCCGGCACCTGTATCATCGTTGGCGTCGGCCCTGGGCTGGGCGCATCCTTGGCGCGGCGGTTTGCCAGCGCTGGGCATAGCGTGGCGGTGGCGGCGCGGACTGCCGGGAAGCTGGACGGGCTGGTCGAGGAGATAACCGGCGCTGGAGGCACGGCAAAGGCCTATGCCTGCGACACCACGTCGGAGAGCGACGTCATGGGATTGTTCGCGGCGGTGGAGGCGGATTTGGGGGCCATGGATGTGAGCATCTACAACGCTTCCGGCAGGGCGCGGGGGCCCATTGCGGACACCACCGTGTCGGAATTCACCGATGCGTGGGAGCGCTGCTGCCTGGGCGGATTTCTGGTTGGCCGGGAAGCAGCCCGTCGCCTGGGGCCGAAGGGGGCGGGCAGTATATTGCTGACTGGGGCGACGGCGTCCATGAAGGGGTTTCCACATTCGGCAACCTTCGCGGCGGGTAAATTCGCCTTGCGGGGATTGGCCGAGTCCATGGCGCGGGAGCTGCAGCCCAAGGGCGTGCATGTGGCCCATTTCAATATTGACGGCGGCATCGGCATCGATGAAGACGGTGATGCCCGCCTGCGCCCCGACGCAATCGCCGAAAGCTATTACCAGACCCATATGCAGCATTGCAGCGCCTGGTCACACTCGGTCGAGCTGCGGCCCTGGGTCGAGAATTTCTGAGGAGCCCGCCGGTCATGGACCGTATCCGCAGCATCATCGCCTATTACCGCCGCCGCTCGCCGGTTACGCCGTTGTGGCATCATGGCCTGTTAATGGTCGCCGTGATCGCGTTGATGATCGGCGCGCGCGTCACCTTCGCGCCTTGGATGCCGCTGTTTTGGCCGCTGTTGATTTGGTACATCGTCTTTTCACTGCATTTCCTGCTGGTCCGCAGCCTGACCGCGAACGATGACTGGGCCGATGAACGGGCCGACAAGATCCGCCGCCATGCCTATGATTTTCAGCATGTGAAGGATATCTACATCAAGCCTACGAATTTCGAAGAACCCACTTTTCCGTACGAAAATCCGGACGAAAAACCCTAACGGGCAGGGAAATCAATCACCAAAATAGCCTAGACCGTTTTCGGTATTGAATTGCGCAATCAAGGCTGCGACGGCAGCCCGGCGCCCCTGTGCCGCCCCTGTGGAGCCGTGCGCTTCAGCGCACTGGCGTGAACGATAAAAGCTAGACTTGATTCGATGAATATCGAAAAAAGTCTAGGCGCTTGCCGTACCGACCCGCCAGGGGCGCACGGCGAAATAGACGGCGGCGGGGATTACGGTGGCCGCCATGAGAATAATGGCGATGGGCCAGGCGCTGCCGTCGTGGGTCAGTGCGACGCAGAACGTGCCCAAGGCGCCACCCGCCATGGGCAGGGCCCCCAACATGGCGGCGGCATAGCCGTGTCCGGCGCGGCAGACATCAAAGGCGCGAACCGGCGCCGTGGCGAAAATCAAGCCCAGGCCAAAAGCGAAGAAACACTGCGTCAGGGTGATGTTGACCGGATTTTCCCAGGCCATGGCCACCAGCAAGACAAACCCGGCCTCGCCCAAAATTCCAAGCAGCAAGCCGATCCGCAATAGCCCATCGCTACTCATGCGCCCGGCGGCACGGCTGACGGCGAGGGAGCCAAAGAAAAACGCCACGACGATGGCGGCGTAGTAATAACCGTACTGGTCGGTGGCCACGCCCATGCGTTCAATGAACAAAAAGGGAAAGGCGGCGATCACCGCGAACAGACCGCCCAGCACCAGAGACATGGTGAGGGTGTAGCTCATGAAGGGCCCGTCGCTCAACAACGTGTAATAGCCGCGCAGCAGGCGCCGGGGCCGCAGCGCGCCCCGGTCCGGGACCGCCAGGGTCTCGGGCAGAAAGCGCCAGATCAGCAGGGTGGCGATCATGATGATGCCGGTCAGCAGGATGAAGTTCGAGCGCCAGCCGAACCAGACATGCATATGCCCACCGATCACCGGGCCAATGGCGGGCGCAAGCGCGATGGCCATGCCATAGGCGGCCAGAACCCGCACGGCGCCGGCCTCGTCGTACAGCTCCCGGATCACCGCATAACCGACGACCGCCTCGGCACAGGCGGTCAGGCCCTGCAGCACACGGGCCAAAATCAAGGCATCGATGGAACCGGCGACCGCACATAGCGCGGTGGAGACGGCAAAGCCGATCATGCCCGCCAACAGCACGGGCCGCCGTCCAATCCGGTCGGACAGAGGCCCGTAAAACAATTGCGCCAGGGCATAGGCGACCAGGTTCAGGGTCAAGGTCAATTGCACCCGCGCCGCATCGGTCCCGAACACCCCTTGCAGATGGGGCAGGGACGGCGTGTACAGATCCGTCGATAGTATCGAGGTAGCGGAGGCCATGATCAGCAATGCCGGAATAAAAATCGGCACCGGCGCCTTAGCGGTCGTCATAATGGTCGCTAGCGAATGGTCCGGAAACAGGTCCGTAGTTCTTCAACGAATAATTCCGGCTGCTCCATGGCGGCGAAATGGCCGCCCTTGTCCAGTTCGTTCCAATGGATGATGTTGTGGAAGGATTTCTCCGCCCAGCGGCGGGAGGAGAAGAAGATGTCCTTTGGAAACTGACTGCAGCCCACGGGCATTTTGATGTCGCCGCCACGGGGCCGTCCGAAACTTTCCCAATACAGCCGCGCCGACGAGGCGCCGGTGCCGGGCAGCCAGTACAGCATGATATAGTCCAGCATATCATCGCGGCTCAGGGCGTTTTCGGGATGCCCGTCGCAATCGGTCCAGGCCCAGAATTTCTCCATGATCCAGGCGGCCTGCCCGGCGGGGCTGTCGGCCAGGCCATAGCCCAAGGTCTGGGGCCGGGTACTTTGCTGCTTCGAATAGCCCGAATCCCAATCCCGGTAGTGCTTGGCCGAGGCCATGGCCTTTTCCTCGAACGCCGTCATATTGTCCAAGGTGGCCTTGTCGGGACTTTCGGAGATCATGTTCAGGTGGATGGCGCGGCAATGGTCGCCCGCCTGCACGCCGATCTGCCGCGTGATGGCGGAGCCCCAATCACCCCCCTGGGCGACATAATGGTCATAGCCGAGGCGCGCCATAAGCTGTTCCCAGGCGGTGGCGACCTTTTGCACCGACCAGCCGGGCGCCGTCGGCTTGCCGGAAAAGCCATAGCCGGGCAGCGACGGCGCGATGACATGAAAAGCATCCTCCGCCTTGCCGCCATGGGCCTCCGGATCGGTCAGGGGGCCGATGATGTGGCGGAATTCCAGCACCGAGCCGGGCCAGCCGTGGGTGATCAACAGCGGCATGGCGTTGGCGTGGAGCGATTTGACGTGCAGGAAATGAATATCCACGCCGTCAATCTCGGTCTGGAATTGCTCCCAGCCATTCAGCAGGCTTTCGCACGGGCGCCAATCATAATCGTTGGCCCAGTACGCGCAGACCTCCCGCATGTATGACAATGGTATGCCCTGGCTCCAATCATCGGGCGTTTCCGCATCGGGCCAGCGGGTCGCCTTGAGCCGGCGGCGCAGATCCTCCAATTCGCTTTCGGGAATGGCCAGTTCGAATGGCCGGATGTCATCGCTCATGATCTTTCGCCTCCCTGTATACGCGGGACGCCACGTTAGCGCTCCGTGGCCCGGGGCGCAATTACCGGGGCAAGGGTACGGTGTTGTTCATCGACGACACTGTGTGATGGCGGATTTTGATTTGATTATCAGCGTGGCCGCGCATTGCACGGGCTTTCGCGCGGTGACAGCGTTGGTCAATACTTTCGGGGACAACGTGGTGCCCTCGGCGGTCGGTCGTCTCTACCAGTTCCAAGGCCGCGACGTCCGTCGGCGCGAATGTTGCCGGCCTAGATTTTTCCCTGTTTGACCAATGTCGTGGCGCTAGGGTTTACGGTGGTGGCTCCGGAACCGTAGTGGATTTCACCGGGCGTGCCGGCCATCTCGGAATTGATTTCACCCATGGGGACCAGGGCCAGGCCAATGAGGGCTATGAACCATACGGCCATCCAAGTCAGGGCTGCTTTCGGTTCTGGGCGTCTGATTTCCAACATTTCATCCTCTTGCCGCGCCTTACGCGCTTTCCCAAATTGTTGCCGGATCGAGTTCTTTTTGCCCGGTTCCGCCAACCGATATGGTTAAGATGGGTAGGTATATTGTTAATTACAATATATCGAATCGATATAAAGTGACATTTTTTTAACATTTTCTATCATAAACATGACATTTTTCAGGATCAGGCTCGGGGCGGGCAACAATTTGCTAAGAAACTTTTGCACTTTTAGACCCCACTTGCCGGAAATATACCAAAGTTTCTTAGAATAAATTAACAAAAACAATAGCTTAGATTTCTTATTTGCCTTCAGCCATCGGAACGTGAAGACCGAGCTTGTGTTGGAAACTTGACCCGGTTTCGGGGGCATACTACCTAAGGGCCGAAAATCCGTCCGATATTCAAAATTGAAGCGAACCAGGCATGGCCATTCTCCCCATAATCACCGCACCGGACCGGCGTCTGAAAGTGAAGTCCGCGCCCGTCGAGGCGGTTGACGATAGGATCCGGCGGTTGCTGGATGATATGCTGGAAACCATGTACGAGGCGCCAGGTATCGGCCTGTCGGCGGTACAGATCGGCGTGACGAAATGCCTGATCACGGTCGATGTATCACCTGAAGATGAGGAGAAGAGGCCGCTATACCTGGTTAACCCGGAAATTATCCAATATTCCGAACAGATCGAAACTTACAATGAAGGCTGTTTGTCCCTGCCCGATCAATTCGCCGATCTGCCCCGGCCGGAGGCGATTACCTTGAATTACCTGGACTATGACGGCGCGTCGCAACAACTGCAGACGGACGGCCTGCTGTCGCGCTGCATCCAGCACGAAATGGATCACCTAAAAGGCCGTTTGTTCGTGGATCATCTATCCGCCGTGAAACGGGGCATGATCTTGCGCAAGCTGGACAAGGTGAGGCGGCAGAAGGTTTCCGCCTGATGGCCAAGTTACGCGTCATCTTCATGGGCACGCCGGATTTCGCGGTCCCAACCTTGGATGCCCTGTGCCGGGCAGCGGACATGGATGTGATCGCGGTCTATACCCAACCCCCCCGTCCGGCCGGGCGGGGCAGAAAACACCGCCCCACGGCCATTCACGCAGCCGCCCTGGCCCATGATATTCCCATTCATACACCCACCAGCCTAAAAGCCGCCGAAACCCAAGCTGGGTTCGCGGCGCTGGGGGCGGACGCGGCCGTGGTCGTGGCCTATGGCCTGATCCTGCCGGCGGCCATTCTGCGGGCGCCGCGCCTGGGCTGTTTCAACCTGCATGGCTCCCTTTTGCCGCGCTGGCGGGGTGCGGCGCCGATCCAGCGGGCGGTGATGGCGGGAGACAGGGTAACCGGCGTCTGCGTCATGGCCATGGATGAGGGTCTGGATACCGGACCGGAGTTGCTGCGCGCGGAACAGCCAATTGGGCGCCAGGATACGGCGGGTGATTTGCATGACCGGTTGGCGGAAATCGGCGCGCCGCTGATGCTCGAGGCCCTGCGCGGGGTCGCCGGCGGCCAGCTCACCGCCCAGCCCCAGCCGGAGGTGGGCGTCACCTACGCCAAGAAAATTGAAAAAGCCGAGGCGCGCATCGATTGGCATGGGCAGGCGGCGGAGCTGGATTGTCTGATCCGCGGCCTGGCTCCTTTTCCTGGCGCCTGGTGTGAATGGCGCGGGGAACGCATCAAGGTTTTATTGGCTGAACCGGTACCGGGCGATGGTGATGAATTACCGGGGGAGGTGTTGGACGACAACCTTTTGATTGCCTGTGGCGCCGGGTCATTGCGCCTTCTAAAGCTGCAACGTCCAGGAAAAGGCGTCATGCCGGCCGCCGATTTTTTGCGCGGGACGGCTATTTTACCGGGCGCCAGGCTGTCTTGAGGGCCGCGCCGGATTTACCTTTAATTTAGCTTATTTCCCTAGCCTAGCCCCATGGTCACATGGTCGCGTGGGGACCACTGCAAGTTTGATAGGCTGAATTACGATGATCAAGGCGCCGCACCCGGTAAAATTAACGGTCGCACTGACGGACCGCTGCAATCTGAAGTGCTTTATCTGCACGCGGGAGGAATTCGAGGGCGCCTCGGGCAGCATTGGCCGCAACATGGCCCTGAAAGACTTCTACGAGATGGAAGACGCCCTGGCCGAGGCGGAAGTTATCCAGCTAACCGGCTTTGGCGAGACCTTTCTGCATCCCCATTTGGAAGAAGCGCTGGATTTCATTTATTCCATAAACCCCCGCAAGAACCTGATCTATATGGTCTCCAACGGAACGTTACTGAGCCGCAAATGGGCCGAAAAAATCGGCCCCCGCCTGAATTACCTGGCCATTTCCCTCAACGCCGCCCGTCCCGAAAGCTACAAGCGGGACATGTATCCCTATTTGTTCCGTTACACCCGCGAGACGGCGCCAAAAGCCTATACGGGCAAGCGCTTCGCCGACGACAAGAACATACGCGAAGTCCCCTGCCAGTTTGAACGCACCATGGGCCGGATCACGGAATTCATGTCGGCGCTGGATGGAGAGGCCCGGCGGCGGGTCGGTCTGCACTATGTCGTGCATCGGGATAATCTGGCTGAAATGTCCGATTTCGTGCACCTGGGCAAATCGGTCGATGTGGGCAGGGTCGAATTCAATCACTTCATGGTCAACCGGGTCGAACATATCGAATACGGCATCTATTTCCAAAAGGAGCGCTATAACGCCCTGCTACAAGATGCCATTGACCTTGGGTTGGAGCTGGGCCTGACGGTGACCGGCCGCAAATTCGGCGCGGAAGCGGTGCAAAAATTCGATCCCAATAAAGACTGCAAATGGCCCTCGACCGAGGCCATCGTCTTTACGCCGGGGCAGACCACGCCATGCTGCAACATGGGCGCCGTCAACATGGGCAATGCGCTGTCCGGTGATTTCAACAAAATCTGGAACGGCAAGGCCTATCGGAAACTGCGGCGGGAACGCTGGATGCCAGATTGCCATACCTGCAATCTGTTCCAGACGTTCGACGATTGGCGGAGCCACTTTCATGCCCTTGTAAAGCAAAGCCCGCGGTTCGAGGAATTGGCCGGAAAAATGGCCGAAACGGAGACGGCGACGACACCACCTCGAATATTGGTGCTGGGCACCGGGCGGGACGGCACCCGGTCGGTGGCCAATCTGATTGCCAGTTTGCATGGCGCCAATGGGGCCGTGGCCAAGGTGATGCATGAAATCGCCTCTTTCCGCACCTTCGCCGGCGTGGCGAAATATCTGCAAGGCGATGACGCATGGATGCGGAATATCTGCCGCGCCTGGGATGGGGACGTTATCGCCGGCAACGGTTTCAATTTTATCCTGCCTCTTTTGCACGAGATGTTCGGCGGCAATTTGAAGGTCATCCATCTGCGCCGGGAACGCGGGCCCGCCATCGCGGCAATGGCCCGCGCGGCCCAGGCCGATCCCTTGTACTGGGATGGTTATCTGGATCTCGACGGCGAAGATGGGGTGGATGTGGCAGCGGAATTCGATCCACAACGCCCCGGGGCGCCGTTGCTGGACGACATGGACGAGGAACAATGGTCCATGTTGTCCCTGGAAGATCGCCTGGGCTGGCTTTACGATGCCGGCCACCGCGCCATTGAAAATGATCTGCACCTGTTCCCCAACCACTTGGCGGTGGCGACGGAAGATTTGAACGATCCCGCGGCGATCCAACGTATTGCCCGCTTCATCGATCCCGGCTTTAGGCAACTTTGCCCGCCGGTGCACGTCAACCATGCCCTGGATGGACCTTTGGAAGCGGTTGTCAGCGACGATCGGGACGGGGCGCGGTCGACTTTGGCGGATTTCGATTATCACCGGGTGGCGGCATCGGAAACCTATCCGGTGGTCTATTTTTTGCAAAACATGGTCACCGCCCAGGCCACCAAGGACACGGATGAAGCGTTGGCGGAACTGCGGGATCTGCGCGGGGAAATAGAGACCCTGATCGCCCAGGCCGAAGGCCGCCTGCCCGGCGCGGCGCAAATCAGGGCGCAACGCGCGAGCGGATCGGACAGCGCGGGCGGCGGCCTGCATTTGGTGGTGGATGGTTCATTCCCACCGGATCAAGGCGGACGGGTCACGGACGTTCTGGGCGATTTCAGAGTAGAGCGCGCGGCCTGTTCCTTAACCTACCCGGTGATCCATTTCCTCCAGCAACTGCTACTCTTGAGAGAACAGTCCGGTCAGGAAGACGATGATTTGAGCCAAACCTACCGCTTCATGGCGGAGCAGGTCGACGGCCTGATCGAACAGGCGGCGGCGAGCTAAGACTTCCTTAGGGTTAATTCTTTACCGGGCATTTTACCTTTCGTTCAGCTTCTGCATTTAGCCTAGGCGTAATTGAAGGTTTGATGGGCTGTTGCGCGATGAGCAAATTGCCGGCGAAGGCGCCGTATCCGAAAAAACTGACGGTAGCGTTGACCGATCGCTGCAATCTGAAATGCTTTATCTGCGTCCGCGAGGAGTACGAGCAGGGCATGGGCAACAAGGGCAGCAATATGGCCCTGCAGGATTTCTATGCCATGGAAGATGCGTTGCGGGAGGCGGAGGTCATCCAGCTTGCCGGCTTTGGCGAAACTTTTCTGCATCCCCATTTGGAAGAAGCGCTCGACTTCATCTATTCCATCAATCCCCGCAAAAATCTGATCTACATTATCTCCAACGGTACATTGCTGAGCAAAAAATGGGCCGAGAAAATCGGCCCGAGACTGAATTATCTGGCCATTTCCCTGAACGCGGCCCAGCCCGAGACTTATAAGCGGGATATGTATCCCTATCTGTTCCGCTACACCCGCGAGACCGCGCCGGAGGCCTATGCCGGCAAGCGCTTCGCCGACGATGAGAATATTCGCAAGGTACCCTGCCAATTCGACCGCACCATGGACCATGTGGGCGAATTCATGGCGGCCCTGGACGAAGATGCCCGCCGCCGGGTTGGCTTTCATTATGTGGTGCACAGCCAAAACATCGACGAGATGGACGATTTCGTCCGCCTTGCAAAAACCGTCGATTGTTCCTTGGTGGAATTCAACCAGTACATGGTGAACCGGGTCGCCCATATCGACTACAACATCTTTTTTCATAAAGCGCGCTACAACGCCTCCATGGCCGCGGCCAGGCGGCTGGGCGCGGAACTGGGCGTCAGGGTCAACGGACGGGAATTCGGTGTGGAACGGCACCGGGACTTTAACCCGGCGAAACATTGCAACTGGCCAAATGACGAAGCAATGGTCATGACGGAGGGCAATACGCCGCCCTGTTGCCATATCGGCGTGGGCGACATGGGCAATGCCATCAAGCACGATTTCGATGGCATCTGGAACGGCAAGGCCTATCAAAAACTGCGCCGAGAACGCTGGATGAGCGGCTGTCAAAGTTGCAACCTGTTTCAGACTTTCGATGACTGGCGCATCCATTTCGCCCCCGCCGTGAAACACAGCCCGCGTTTCGAGGAATTGGCTGGGGAGGTGCATGAGGAGGCCCGTGTAAACAAGCCGCCAAAAATACTGGTGCTCGGCGCCGGCCGGGACGGAACACGTTCCATCGCCAATCTGATCGCCAATTTGCATGACGCCAATGGCCGGGAAATTTCGGTGCTCCACGATGGCGGCAGTTTCCGGACATTCTCGGGCGTCACGGATTATCTCAAGGGCAATGATGAATGGATGCAGAATATCTGCCGTTCCTGGGAGGCGGATATTGTGGCGGGCAACGGCTTCAACTTCGCCTTGCCGGTCATTCACAAAGTCTTTGGTGAAAATCTTAAGGTTATTCATGTGCGCCGCGACCGGGATCGCTGCCTGACCTCGCTGCGACGGGCCGCCCTGGCTGATCCTCTGTTATGGGGCGGCTATGTCGAGGTTACGGATCGCGACACCACCCCCTCGCCCGAACTTTACGATCCCGTACGCCCCGGCGCGCCCCAATTGGGTGACATGGATGAAGGGCAATGGCGCGCCTTGTCCTTGGAAACCCGCCTGGAATGGCTGTATGACGCCTCGCACCGCGCCATCGAGGAAAACTTGGCGCTGTTTCCGGATCATCTATCCCTATCGACCGAGGATTTGAACAACCCGGCGACCGTCCGGCGCATCGCCCGCTTCATCGACCCGGCATTCAGCGAAATTTGCCCGCCCGTACACGTCAATCATGGCTTAAGCGGCCCCGCCGACGCCCTGGAAGGCGGCGAACGCGGCGAGGCTTTGGAGACTTTGGCGGATTTCGATTATCACCGCCTCGCCGCCTCCGAGACCTATCCGGTCGTCTATTTTCTGCAAAAAATGGTTCTTGCCCATGCCTATCGGGATACCGACGCGGCGATCGTGGAATTGCAGGATTTGCGCGGTGAAATTGAGTCCCTGATTGCCCAAGCCGAAGGCCGGGCGGGGGCGGGCGCGGCACCTCCCGGTATTGATCAGGGCGGCGGTCTCCGTCTTGTGGTGGACACGGCTTTTCCCCCCGGCCAGAGCGAACGCATCGAAGCCGCGCTTGGCGGTTTCCAGGCCGAGAGGTTGACCGCGTCCCCGACCTATCCGGTCCTCCATTTTCTACAACAGATGCTGGCGCAAAAGCCGGCGAACGGATCGGGCGACGAAAATCTGACCATGACCTACCATTTCATGGCGGAGCAGGTGGATGGCTTGATCCGGCAGGCAAGCGCTGGATAGACGGCGCCAAGGGAGAATTCAGACGTTATGGGGACAAATATCGAGAATGTATCTTTCGCGCGCTCGCTTGTGGAACAGGGACTGGTGCCGAAAAACTCACGTCTTGTTGACCTGGGCGCCCAGGAATTCAATGGCGGCATCGACATTTTCAAACTACGGGATGTACTTGCCGAATTTCTAACGGAGGAAACATTCAAGAATCTGACCATCGCGGATTTTACCAAATTCCGCTACAGCGGCCCCATATTTGAGCTGCTGGGTTTCGATTACCTTGCCCTTGATATCTATGAAGGCGAAAACAACGTCATCTTCGATCTGAACCGCGACCGGGTACCAAAGCATCTGAAGGGCACCGCCCATCTGGTGCAAAATTTCGGCACCACCGAGCATATCCTGAACCAGCTCAATTGTTTCGAGGTTATTCACGACCTGGCCAGTCCCGATGGCGGCATCATGTGGCATAACCTGCCCATGTCGGATTTTCACTACCACGGCTTTTTCAAATACGATGTGAAGTTCTTCGAGCGTTTGCTGACCGCCAATCATTACGAAATCGTCCACCTGCGATTTGATCAGGGACCGGGCAGCCATGTGGTGCCCCAGGTCCTGTTCGATCATGGCCTACCGCAAATCGAGGCCATGGATACGGCTGTCAATATCGTGCTGCGCCGGACCTCGCCGGCGCCGTTCCAGATCCCAATCGACTACGATGACGATAAAGTCGATGTTCGGGCGGAGGCGCAACAAACCGCCGCCGGCTCATAACTGCCGGCTTTGAAATATTCAAAACCCAGGTCCCCCGACTACAACTAATTGGAAACCTTTGTGCAATATTCTGCCATCTGAATATTGTGTATTGGGACATTTTGTCGCCGTTGTCTCAACGCGAATACACCCCATTTCTAGTTTCATGCCATTTATTCTGGCTGGATTGAAACTAGGTTCCGATTGGCGGAATTTTCGAGAGGCTGGGCCATGCCTGACACTAAAATTAGAGACCAAAAAAACAGCCGTCTGGAACAAGTGACCCAAATATTGGGAGAGCGGTTCAGTCAGGCCGAAGGCGTCGATATCAAGGCTTTCCTTGAACAATTCTATGCCCGCGTGTCGCCTGAAGATGTCCACGCCCTGGCGCCCGAAAATCTCTATGGCGCCGCCCTCTCGCTCTGGAAGTTTGCCAGCCAACGGGATCCTGGCGAAACCAAACTATGGATCTACAATCCGCGAACCGAAGAACACGGTTGGAAGGCATCTCACACCATTGTGGAAATCGTCACCGATGACATGCCGTTCCTGGTGGATTCCATCACCGGCAATCTAAATCAATGGGATCGCCAGGTGCATCTGGCGATCCACCCGGTGATCCGCGTGCGCCGGGACGATCAGGGCCGGCGGGAAGAGCTGTTGCCGGCCGTGCCCAACGGCAAGGTGGGCATCGGCGAAGCGGTCATGCACATCCAGATTGCCGCGCAAAGCGATGGGGCGGTGTTGGACAAGATCGCCGCTGATCTGCGCGGCGTATTGGCCGATGTCAGGGTTGCCGTGACGGATTGGCCGGCCATGCAAGGCCAATTGGACAATGCCATCGAGCAGATGCAGACCGGCGTTTTCTCCCAAAGCGAAGAGGAAGTTGCCGAATCCCAAGCCTTCCTGACATGGCTGCGAGACAACCATTTCACCTTGCTGGGCTGCCAGGATTATAGCTACGGCGGCGATCTTGGCGACGATGCGCTGAGCATCGTGACCGGCAGCTCGCTTGGCCTGTTCCGCGACGAAACCCGCCATGTGTTGACCCGCCCGGACGGTGTCGGTCTGATCGCGGCGGTGCTGATGGCCAAACGATTTGCCGAGCGGGAGGAAATTTTACTGGTCACCAAGACCGGCGTGCGCGGCACCGTGCACCGCCCCGTACATATGGATTACATCGGCATCAAGCTTTATGACGGCCACGGCGCAGTGGTGGGCGAGCGGCGCTTTGTCGGGTTGTTCACGTCGTCGGCTTTCAACCGCTCGCCGCGTGATATACCGCTGCTGCGGCGCAAGCTGGCCTTATCCCTCGAACATGCAGGGTTGGAGCCCGGCAGCCATGACGGCAAGGCCTTCACCCATATTCTGGAAACCTATCCCAGGGACGAATTGTGGCAAATCGATGTGGAGACCCTGACCAGGATCGCCGCCGGTATTCTGGCCCTGCAGGAACGCCCCCGCATTCGCCTGTTTGTCCGCCGGGACACCTTTGACCGCTATTTCACGGTGCTGGTCTATATACCGCGAGAGCGGTTGAATACCGAATTGCGCGAGCGTTTCACCGAGCTGTTGTGCCAGGCGGTCAACGGCCGGCTGTCCAACTACTATACCGAGGTCAGCCAGAGCCCCCTGGCGCGGCTGCATTGTATTATCGGCATTGATGAAGGTGGGGTGCCGGAAGATTTGGATTTTGGCGAGGTCGAGGCGCGCCTGATCGCGGCCGCCCGCGATTGGCGGGATGATTTCTACGACGCGCTGGTGGATCAGCGGGGCGAAGAGGCCGCCAACCACCTGGCCGCGCGCTTTGGCGATGCCTTCCCCACCTCCTATCGGGAACGTTTCAATGCCGAGGTTGCCCTGCGCGATATCGAAGGTATTGAAGGCCTGACCAGCGGCGCCCATGTGGGTTTGCATCTCTATCGCATGATCGATGACGGCGACCGCGCCGTGCGCTTCAAGATCTATCATCCCGGCGCGGCCCTGCCGCTGTCCGACTGCATTCCCATGATGGAAAACATGGGCTTGCGTGTGATCGGCGACGAGATGTACCAGATCACCTTGAAGGGTGAGGCCACGGTTTGGATTCAAGATTTCCTGTTGGAAGAAGCAGCGGGCGAGGCAATCGATCCGGGCGCGGTCAAGGTCAATTTTGAAGAAGCCTTCAAGCGGGTTTTGAGCGGCGACATGGAAGATGACGGCTTCAACCGCCTGGTCTTGAAAGCCGGACTGGAATGGCGCCAGGTCGTGATATTACGCAGTCTTTGCAAATACCTGCGTCAGACCGGCATCCCCTACGGTCAGGCTTATATGGAAGATACCCTGGCCCGCAATCATGGAATTGTCCAGATGATCGCCGAGCTGTTCCAGGCCCGGTTTGATCCGGACCTGGGCGACGGCCGGGATGGACGGGTCGGGCAACTGGATCACGCCATCGGCGCCCGCCTCGAGGCGGTGGAGAGCTTGGATGATGACCGGATTTTGCGCCGGTTCCGCAACCTGGTGCATGCCGCCTTGCGAACCAATCATTTTCAGACGACGGAGGATGGCGCGCCAAAACCATACCTCGCCATCAAATACGACAGCCGGGCGGTTGATGAATTGCCCCTGCCCCGGCCCTTCCGCGAGATCTTCGTCTATTCACCCCGTGTCGAAGGCGTTCACCTGCGCGGCGGCAAGGTCGCGCGCGGCGGCCTGCGCTGGTCGGACCGGCGCGAGGATTTCCGGACCGAGGTGCTGGGCCTGATGAAGGCGCAGATGGTAAGAATGCGGTCATCGTGCCCGTCGGCTCGAAAGGCGGCTTCGTGCCCAAACGGCTGGCGCCCAGTTTGAGCCGCGAGGCGGCCCAGGAAGAGGCCATCGAATGCTACAAGATTTTTATCCGCGGCCTGTTGGATCTGACCGATAATCTGGCTGGAGAGGACGTGATCTCGCCACCCCAGGTGGTGCGCTATGACGACGACGACCCCTACCTGGTGGTCGCCGCCGACAAGGGCACGGCGACATTCTCCGATATCGCCAATGGCGTGGCCATCGACTATGGCTTCTGGCTGGGCGATGCCTTCGCCTCGGGCGGCGCCAAGGGTTATGATCACAAGGTCATGGGGATCACCGCCCGGGGGGCTTGGGAATCCGTCAAGCGGCATTTCCGGGAAATCGGCCAGGATATCCAGGCGGAGGAATTTACCGTCATCGGCTGCGGCGATATGTCGGGCGATGTATTCGGCAACGGCATGTTGCTGTCCAAGCATATCCGTTTGCTGGCCGCCTTCGATCACCGCAATATCTTTATCGATCCCAATCCCGATGCCGGCAAAAGCTGGGACGAACGCAGCCGTCTATTCGCCTTGCCGCGTTCTTCCTGGGAAGATTATGACGCAGAACTGATCAGCACGGGCGGCGGGGTTTTTGACCGCAAGGCCAAGGCGATTGAGTTGAGCGCCGAGATGCAACGCCTGACCGGGCTGGAGGCCGCGTCCGTGACCCCGAACGAATTGATCCATGCCCTGCTGGGGGCACGGGCGGATCTGCTGTGGTTCGGCGGCATCGGCACCTATATCAAGGCGGTGGGGGAAAGCCATCAGGATGTGGGGGATCGGGCCAACGATGGGGTGCGGGTCAACGGTGCCGAGGTCAACTGCAAGGTGATTGGCGAAGGCGGCAACCTTGGCATCACCCAATTGGGCCGCCTGGAGATGGCGCGCGGGGGCGTCCGTCTGAACACCGACGCCATCGACAATTCGGCTGGTGTTGATTGTTCGGATCATGAGGTCAACATCAAGGCCCTGATCGATGCGGTGGTCGCCGATGGCGAGATGACGGAAAAGCAGCGTGACCGCCTTTTGGTCGAAATGACGGACGAGGTTGGCGAACTTGTGCTGCGGGACAATTACCTCCAGACCCAGGCCCTGAGCGTGTTGGAACAACGCGCCCCGGCCCTGTTGGAATCCCACGCCCGATATATGCGCAATCTGGAACGGGCTGATCAGTTGAACCGCGAAGTGGAATACCTGCCCGACGACGAGACCGTGGCAGCCCGTCTGGCCGAGGGCGAAGGATTGACCCGCCCCGAGCTATCGGTACTGTTGTCCTATGCCAAGATGGAGTTGTACGAAATATTATTGGCAAGCGATCTCGCCAATTCCAAGGGCCTTTTGCCCGACCTGGTGAAATACTTCCCCCGGCCTTTGCGCCGGCACCATAACCCGGCCATATTGCAACACCGTCTGCGGCGCGAGATCATTGCCACGGTGACGGCGAACTCTATCGTCAATCGCCTTGGCATTACCTTCGTCCACGATGTCATGGCCGAGACGGGCGCATCCATTGAAGCCATTGCGCGCTGTTATGCCGCCGCCCGAGACCTCTTTGCCATGCCCGCGCTGTGGAATGATGTTGATGCCCTGGATAATAAGGTCGCGACTGCCGTTCAGACGGGGATGGTCCTTGCCAGCGCCGAATTTCTGCGCCGCATGACCTTATGGTTTCTGCAAAATGTCGGGCAGCCCTTGAAGATCAACACGACGGTTACCACTTTCGCGCCCGGTGTCGCCGGTCTGGTGGCGCAGTTGGACAAGGTTGTCGGAAGCCGCGAGGAAAAGAAGCTGACCCGCGGCGTGGCCGCACTTGTGAAACAGGGCGTGGATGAAGACCTGGCGCGCCGGGTGGTTGGGCTGGAGACGCTGACCGCCGCCTGCGACATCGTTCAAGTAGCTGCCGAAAGCGGCCGCCCGGTGGAGGAAGTCGCCCGCGCGCATTTTGCTCTTGGCGCGCGCCTCGGCCTCGACCGCCTGTGCGCGGCGGCGGAGGATTTGGAGGCCGAGGATCACTGGCAACATCAGGCCATCACCTCCGTCGTCGAGGATCTGCGGGACCAGCAGCGGGCCCTGACCTCGGTGGCATTGAGCCAGGCCAATGGCGCCGGTGGGGCCGAAGCCGTGTCGGGTTGGTGTAATGCCAACAAGGCGGGTATCGCGCGCAGCGACGCCATGTTGGCGGAGTTCGAGGCCGGCGGCATGAACATCGCCAAACTAGCCCTGGCAAACCGCTATATGCGCCGCCTGATTATCGGCTAAACTCGGCCCTTCCTATTGGGGGTGAGCGAATGGCGAGCAGGGACCTTGACGGCGAGAGCGGCCTGACCATCACCGGTGGGGCGCCGGCGCCACGTCTGGGACAGTTTAGCTGGGCTTTGTTCGATTGGGCCAACCAGCCCTATTTCACCCTGGTCACCACGTTTATCTTCGCGCCCTACTTCACCTCCCATGTGGTTGGCGATGCCATTCGGGGCCAGGAATTATGGGGCTATGGCCAGGCGATTGCCGGGCTGTGCATTGCGCTGCTAAGCCCGGTGATGGGCGCCATTGCCGATGCGGCCGGCCCGCGCAAACCCTGGATCGTGCTGTTTCAAGCCCTTAGCGCCCTGGCCTGCGCCGGTTTGTGGCTGGCCATGCCCGGCGCCGCCGACCGCGATTTGATATTGATCCTGGGCCTCGTGGTCCTGGCCAGCCTGGGCGCCGAATTCGCCACCGTGTTCAACAATGCCATGCTGCCCGGCCTGGCCAGCCGGGCGCGCCTTGGGCGTCTGTCCGGGCGGGCCTGGGCCTTGGGATATTTGGGCGGCCTGATCTCCCTCGGATTTATCCTGGGCGGTTTTAGTCTGCCGGAAGTGCCCCTGTTCGGGCTGGACAAGGCCAGCCATGAACACGACCGCATGGTCGGGCCATTTTCGGCCATCTGGATGGTGATTTTCATATTGCCCCTGTTGTTGTTTACGCCCGATGCCCCGCCCAGCGGTCTCGGCCGGCGGCAGGCTGTGCGCCTGGGCCTCCGTCAACTCATGGCCACGCTGCGTGAGGTGCGTCACTACCGCAATGTTATGCTGTTCCTGATTGCCCGGATGATTTATTTCGATGGTCTGTCCGCCGTCTTCGCCTTTGGCGGCATTTATGCAGCGGGCAGTTTTGGCTGGACCACCACCAATCTGGGAATATTCGGCATCATATTGACCATATTTGCCGCCGTGGGCGCGGTCATTGGCGGCTGGCTGGATGACCGGATCGGCTCCAAAAAGACCATTATATTTGCCGTGATCGGCTTGATCGTGGCCACATTGGGGATCGTCTCGATCGCGGTCGAGGGGCTGGGCGGCCCGGACCGCAGGGATACCATCCTGTTCTTCATCCACTACGCACAACCAACGCCGGGGGACGGTATGTTCACCACCCTCGCCGAACAGATTTTCCTACTATTCGGTATCATGATCGGCGTCTTCGGCGGCCCGGCCCAGGCCGCGTCCCGCACCATGCTGTCCCGTCTGGCGCCGGTGGAGAAGATTGGCGAGTTTTACGGGCTCTACGCCCTGAGCGGTAAGGCCACGGCCTTTATCGCGCCCTTCGCGGTCGCCTGGGTTACCGGCGCCGTCCAGAGCCAGCGGGCCGGCATCGCCGTCATATTGGTATTCCTGACCCTTGGCCTGCTTTTGATGCTGCCGGTCCGCGAGGAACGCGCCGAAACCGCGTCATAAAAACCTGCTAGATCAGCCGTTGTTCCGATGCTTCGCGGCGGATGGCTTTTTGCAGTTTTTCGAAGGCGCGGACTTCGATCTGGCGTACCCGCTCACGGCTGATATTGAAATCCTTGGAAAGCTCTTCCAGGGTTTTCGGGTCGTCCGTCAGGCGCCGCTCGGTGATGATGTGTTTTTCACGGTCGTTAAGGTTTTCCATGGCGCCCAACAATAACCCGCGGCGCTGGCTCAGCTCTTCCGATTCCGCCAATTCGGTCTCCTGATCGACGCTGTCATCGACCAGCCAATCCTGCCATTCGCCCTCGCCCTCCGCCCGCAAGGGCGCGTTCAAGGAATTGTCCGGAGCAGCCAGCCTGCGGTTCATGGAAACCACGTCCCGTTCCGGCACATTCAGGGCGGTGGCGATCTTTTCCACCTGATCGGGTTTCATGTCACCTTCATCGATGGCCTGGATCTGGCCCTTCAGTTTGCGCAATTTAAAGAACAGCTTCTTTTGCGCCGCCGTGGTGCCGATCTTAACCAGGGACCAGGAGCGCAGAACGTATTCCTGAATATTGGCCCGGATCCACCACATGGCGTAGGTAGCCAGTCGGAAGCCGCGCTCCGGCTCGAACCGCTTGACGGCCTGCATCAAACCAATGTTGCCCTCGGCGATCAATTCCGCCACCGGCAGGCCATAGCCGCGATAGCCCATGGCGATCTTGGCCACCAAACGCAAATGGGAGGTGACCATTTTGTGCGCTGCTTCCCGGTCATCATGTTCCCGCCAGGCCTGGGCCAGCATGTATTCTTCTTCATGGGGCAACATGGGATATTTGCGGATTTCCTGCAGATAGCGCGAAAGGCTCGCCTCCGGCGTCGGTGCGGGCGGCAAACCGAGACCGTTGTCCCGCTTCGCCGGGCGTTCCTTGGCGATCACGCCTGCTTCCCCATCACGGGCCGACGTCTTGGCCGACGTCTTGGCCGACGTCTTGGCGGACTTCTTTGCAGACATCTTGGCGTCGGCGCCAGCGCTCGATTTAGCCCCGGATTTAACGCTGGATTTGACGCCCGACTTGACGCCGGATTTCGTGCTTTTCGCCTTTGCTTTGCTCGCTACCATGGCTCCACCCATGCGCCAAATATCCCGGCGCCTTGCTTATGTTTATGGTTCCCGGTCTGAAGGACTACAGGCCGCTATGTTACTGAAATATAACGATTATGTCAAGAAAATCCGGTCGAAAGACCTAACCCCTCCGTGCCGGCCGAAGACGCCGCCGCTGACACAATCAGTCGATTTTCAGCCGCTCATCAGACGTTTCAGATGCCCCAACAATGCCTGCATATCATGTGGGGGCTCGGACTGGAAATTCAAGTCCCGGCCATCGACGGGATGGCGGAAGCCCAATTCAGCGGCATGCAGTGCCTGGCGCTTAAAACCGGCGATCGCGGTGCGCAGGGCCTCGTCCAGATCCGCCGTCCGGCCGCGCCGGGCGCGGCTATAGAGGGGGTCCCCCAGCACCGGATGGCCGCGCGAGGCCAGGTGCACCCTGATCTGATGGGTGCGCCCGGTCTCCAGACGGCAATCGACCAGGGTGGCGGTTTCGCCAAAGGCCTGGACTTGGCTAAAGTGCGTGACGGCGGCCTTGCCGCCTTTGTTCACCACGGCCATTTTTTTGCGGTTGTTGGGGTCGCGGCCGATATTGCCCTCGATCCGGCCCTTGGCCTGGCGCATCCGGCCCCAGACCAGGGCGCGGTAGCGGCGCTGGATATCGT
>JAPYPT010000279.1 GCA_029937535.1 Alphaproteobacteria bacterium | reverse complement strand
ACTCAGGTGCTTGCGGCTCTGGATCCCCGGGTCTTCGCTTCGCTACGCCCGGGGAGGACGGAGTGTCGTGTAGTGTGAATCCAATTAGTTGAAAATTGCTTTAAAACTTATAGCCGATGCCGATGCCGATAATCAGGGGATCAAGGTCGGTGTCATCTGCCCGGATGGTGCCGCCATTGACGCGGATGTCCGTGTGCACGAAGACCTTCTTGATATCAAGGTTCAGGCTCCATTTGTCGTCCAGCCGATAATCCACACCGGCCTGCAAGGCATAGCCGAACTCGTTGGAATATTTGACTGACGCCACGCTGCTGCCCGTGCTCTCCTTTTCAGCAAAGACATAGTTCACGCCGGCGCCCAGATAGGGGCTCCATTTTGCCTTCGGCAGAAAATGATATTGCAGGGTCAAAACAGGCGGCACCAAACGTACGGTCCCCAAGGCCAAATCACCGGCCGTGGAATTTCGCACCTCGACCGAATGTTTGGTGGTGGCCAGGATCAATTCAGCCGCGATATTGGCGGTGAAAAAATAGGTGAAATCCAATTCAGGCACGTGATCGTCGGTGGTGTCCGCATCGCCCGCCAGAACATCCGTTGTCCCACTGGTGTTGGTCAGAAAGGCAACGCCGCGCAGGCGAACCAGCAGATCACCCGCATCCTTGGCTTGCGCAACCGGAACCCAAAGAAAAAGTACGAAGGCCAAAATAGGGCCGAGAAACTTGCCGTAGACCGCCATGAGGCTCTCCCATCCAAATTATATGTCGGCGCCTACTCTACGTAGACGGTCATATCGTAGCATAAATATGGTTAATAATTTATATCGTCAAACCGGACGCCGGGCGCTAAGCGCCGTGGCCAGCGTGCCGTCATCAAGATAGTCCAGCTCTCCTCCCACGGGAACGCCGTGGGCCAGTCCGGAAACCTGCACCTCACAACCCGCCAGTTTTTCCGCCAGAAAATGCGCCGTCGTCTGCCCATCCACGGTGGCGTTGGTTGCCAGGATGACCTCTCCCACCACGGCTTCACTGGCGCGGGCAATCAGGGCGCCGACATTCAGGTCTTCCGGTCCAATACCGTCCAGGGCGGACAGGGTTCCGCCAAGGATGTGATATCGGCCGCGGAAAACGGCGGATCTTTCCAGCGCCCACAAATCCGCGACGCTTTCGACCACGCAGATGATGCTCGATTCTCGACGGGGGTCGCGGCAAATGGCGCAGGGCTGAACGCTATCGAGATTACCGCAGATCTCACAAGGTGCAACGGTGTCCGCTGCTTGAGCCATGGCCTCGGCCAGGGGCCGCAGCAGGCTTTCCTTGCGGTTGATGAGATGCAGGGCGGCCCGGCGGGCCGAACGGGGGCCCAGGCCCGGTAATTTCGCCAGCAGCTGGATTAAATGGTCAATCTGGGTTCCCGTCATGGCAAGCCGGAGGGCCTGGCAGGCTGCTGAAAAACGGTTTTGAGCGCCGGCATTTGCCATAGTTTCGTCATTCCCGCGAAGGCGGGAATCCAGGGAATGACCAAAATCCGGTGAATTGTTGGCGAGATATGGATTCCCGCCTTCGCGGGAATGACCTGGAGTGGTCTAAGTAAAGCCGTTTTCAGCGGCCTGCTAGAGCAATTATCAATTAACCGGGTGAGCCCAGGACGTATTTGGCGCGGCCCAAGTGATTGGTTCGATTGCTCGTTTCCTAAGAGTCCGGGCATGTTTAAAAACAACATGCCCTAGAACGGCAGCTTCATGCCGGGCGGCAGGTTCAAGCCGCCCGTCAGTTTGCTCATTTCTTCCTGGGTGTAATCCTCGACCCGGCGCTTGGCGTCGTTGTGGGCCGCGACAATCAGGTCTTCCATGACCTCCACGTCGCCATCCTTCAAGGAGGGATCCATTTTCAGGCCGCGCATTTCACCCTTGCCGTTCAAGGTGACGATGACCAACCCGGCGCCCGACTGCCCGGTCATCTCCACCCCTTCCATGCGGGCCTGCATCTCCTGCATCTTGCCCTGCATTTCCTGGGCCTGTTTCATCATCTGGCTCAGATTTTTCATGATTGTTCCACTTCATCGGATGGGATTGCATGGTCGGGCGGGGCGGTGGGGCCGCCCGCATCTAAACCGCCCTCATCGCCAAGGGGGCGAACATCGGTAACCTTGGCGCCGGGAAAGGTATCCAGCACCGCCCTGACCAGGGGGTCATCTTCGGCCGTGGCTAGAATATCGGCTTCTGCCTGCCGCGCTTGGGCGGCGAGAGGCGCCTGCCCTTCAGCCTGACTGTTAATCACCACCGCCCAGGTTTCGCCGGTCCAGGTTTCCAGCTTGCCGCGCAGTTTGTTGGCCAGATCCGGTGGCGCCTTTTCCTCCGGACGGATTTCCAGATGACCGGGCCGAAAATCAACCAGACGGACGTTCTCCATCAAATGGTGATAAAGGCGCACATCCTGGACCTCCGCCCACGCCACGATGGCCGGGAAACTATCGATCGGAATAACTGGCGCCGCCGCATCCACCGCCGCCGCGGCTGTTTGGCCGACCGGCGGTTCAGCCACGTCTTCAGCCGGATCGACGGCCAGTTCGTCATAGGGGACAGCTTGCGCCGAAGCGGCCAGTCCGCCCCCCGTTCGCGCCTGCGCGTGAGCTGCCGGTGCTGGAGGTTTCGGTGTCGGGGATGTCTGTGCAGGGGCTGTCTGTGTAGGGGCTGTAGCGGGCGGTGCTGTCGGCGTATCGGTGGGGCCGGGCGCCGCATCGGCCCCGCCGCCGGTTACCTGGCGCACCGCGTCAAGGGGTGTCGGCAGGTCGACGCTGTAAGCCAGACGGATCAGGATCATTTCCGCCGCCGCCAGGGCAAACGGCGCGCTTCGTATTTCGCCCAGACCCTTCAGCAGCATCTGCCAGGTCCGCGCCAGCACCGGCATGGATAGCCCCGTGGCCAGGGCCTCCGCGCGCAGACGCTCCGCTTCCGGCAGGGAGGGATCGGCCCCGGCCTCGGGGGCGACCTGCAAACGGGTCAGCAGATGGGTCAACTCCAGCAGATCGCGCAGCACCACCTCCGGGTCCGCGCCCAGATCATATTGCTCGCGCAGCTGCGCCAGGGCGCCCGCCACATCGCCCTTCATCAATGCCTCGAACAGGTCATGGATGCGCACCCGGTCGGCCAGGCCCAGCATTTCGCGCACCTGTACCGCCGTCACCTGGCCGCCGCAATGGGCGATGGCCTGATCCAATAGAGAAAGGCCGTCGCGCACCGAGCCTTCCGCCGCGCTGGCGATCAGGTTCAAGGCCTCCACCTCCGCGCCCGCGCCTTCCGCCTCCGCTATGGCGGCGAAATGGGCCACCAGCAACTCAGCGCCGACCCGGCGCAGATCAAAGCGCTGACAGCGCGAGAGTACGGTGACCGGCAATTTACGGATTTCCGTGGTGGCGAAGACGAATTTCACATGGGGGGGAGGCTCTTCCAGGGTCTTCAACAAGGCATTGAAGGCTTGAATCGAGAGCATGTGCACTTCATCGATAATGTAGATCTTGAAGCGGGCGGAGGCCGGCAGATAACGCACGCCATCCAGCAGCTCGCGCATGTTATCGACCCCGGTGCGCGACGCGGCATCCATCTCCAAGACATCGACATGGCGCGAATCAGCGATGGCAATACAATGTTCACAGACCCCGCATGGCGTTATCGTCGGCCCGCCCTGGCCGTCGGCGCCGATGCAATTCAACGACCGTGCGATGATCCGCGCCGTCGTCGTCTTGCCCACGCCCCGCACCCCGGTCAGGATAAAGGCATGGGCAATGCGGTCCTCGCGAATGGCATTGGTAATGGTACGGACCAGGGCATCCTGGCCCACCAGTTCACTGAAATCCTGGGGCCGGTATTTGCGCGCCAAAACCCGGTAGGCGGCATCGGCATCGGATGTTCCGCCTAATGTGCCGGGGGGCTGCGCGCTATCCATATCTCTCTCGTTCATGGCCAAGCACACAGGCTAGAGCAATTCCGATCTAATGTGAATCGCAAAGCGATTCTAAGTGATTGGAAAAATGGCTCTAATCTTAAGAATCAGAGCGTTTCCTGCTCGGAAATGCTCGGGCACGGCGCCGCGATTATATAAATGAGGTGAAGTGGAAGAACGACCGGCGACCCGGACCAATCTTGTTACGGCTGCTTCCTCTCGGACCTGACCGGATTGGCAAGCGGCCCGTCCGCAGCCGCTCTTCCGCCCGCTTTATCGGCTTTTGTCCCCATCAGCGCAAGCGGCTAATAACCGGCAACGGCGATTCCCCGGAACATTTCCGAATAGGAAATACTCTAGCCAGTTTGAATTGCGGCCTTTGTTGTTCCCGACCGAGCCGGTGGGACGGAATTTGGACAATCCGTTCGAAAATTCCTTCAACGACGCGCCGCTCAAGACGCTCTGCCGGATCATCGAAATCGATCTTCTGCAAATGATCGGGCGGCCCTGCGATCTGAAACCCCTAACGGCCATCAAGGGCCGTTTGAATTAAGCCGGCTTAGCCCTGATTTGCCCAAGCTGGCGACCTGTGGCACCCTCCGCGCCCAGGGATTTGTATTGATCAGGATAAAGCGGACGCATTATGGAGTTTATCAACACCTTCGCCGGCAGCCCCATCAACCGGATGGGCAATGAGCGGCGGAACGACGATTGGCTGCGCCAGCAGATGGATGATCCCGATAGCTGCTTTCTGCCCATGTGGCAATTGCGCGCCTTGATGATGCCCGGCGCGGAAATGCGCATCGGGTGGTGCCAGAAACAGGACGTCCAGCCATTCATCGCCAGTGGCGCCAATGTGCTGTTGCTGGGGCAGATCAAGGGCCGCGCTCACTTTGCCGTTGATGTCTCCGCCTCCGGCCCGAGAAAGGCCGATGCGCCGTTGCAGGATTACGGCAAGTGGATCGACGTGCGCAGCGCGGCTGCCGCGTGCAGCGGGCCGGATGCGGCCATATTGGCGCAATCCCGTTCCATGTTGGATTGGCACGCCCGCCACGGCTTCTGCTCCGTCTGCGGCCAGCCCTCCCGTATGGACGAGGCGGGCTATTCGCGGAAATGCTCCGACGAGGATTGCGGCTCCATGCATTTTCCGCGCACGGACCCGGTCACCATCATGTTGGTCCTGGACGGCGATAACTGCCTGCTGGGCCGCCAGAAAATCTTCGCCCCCAACAGCTATTCCGCCCTGGCCGGTTTCATGGAGCCGGGCGAAACCATCGAGGAAACCGTGCGCCGGGAGATCTTCGAGGAGGCCGGCATCCGGGTCGGCGACGTGCGCTATATTTTTTCCCAGCCCTGGCCCTTCCCCTCGTCATTGATGATGGGCTGCTTCGCAGAGGCGGAAACCACCGAGATCAATGTGGACACCAACGAGTTGGAAGAAGCCCGCTGGTTCACCAAGGATCAGGTCCGCGACATGGTCGATAACTGGCAGGACCAATCCAAGATCCGCATGCCCGCCCCCCTGGCCATCGCCCACCAACTGGCCGCCGCCTGGCTGCGCGGCGATTAACCCAGACGCCCAGCCATTCTCCCGTTCCAGCACGCGCAAGAATTATGGTGACGTGACCGTTTTTCCCCCATTCGTCAGGAGGGAAGAGCGGATCATGGCACGTGTCGAAGATAGCCTCGCTTTAAGCCCCGATCAGCCCGCGTCCGGCCCCGGCGGCAGCGGGCCCGTTGGCGGGTAAGCGCCGTCCGCGTCGTGGTCTTCCTTGCCGGTCAGCGGTGGGTCGAAGACGGAGATGACGTGGACGTCGGTCAAGGCCTTGAGGTGGTGTGGATCGTTGGGGCCGACCAGATAGAGCCCGCCGGGGCCCACGATGTGGGTCTCGCCACTGGTCTTGTCGGTGACTTCCAGGCTGCCTTCGAGGACCAGATTTCCTTCCCAATGGTTCTTGTACCAAAGGTCGGTTTCGACGCCTTCCTTGAGCGTCACCGAATGGAGGGAAAAACCCATCTGATCGGATGCGGTCAGATAGCGCGCGGAGATCGCCCGGCCGCCATTGACGCTGATTTCCAAGCCGGCCTTGCGGACATCTTCCAGGGTGGTGACGGTCATGCGGCCCTGGCGCGGCGGCAGTTCGCCACTGGGCGGATAGGCGCCATCCTCGTCATGGGTCTCCAGGCCGACGATCGGCGGGCTGAAGACGGAGATCAAGCGCGTGTCGCAATCGACCTCGCGGATAATGCGGTGCTTGTCGAGCGGGCCGACGCAATAGAGCACGCCCGGCTCCAAAGGCCAGCGCTGTCCGGAGTTGCAGTCTTCGAGAATGGCCCTGCCGGAGCGCACATAATTGGCTTCCCAGTGGTTCTTGTACCACAGTGTCGTGGCGCCGGCCTTGCTGCCGCGCGCCTCGGAAATAGAGAAATTGAGCCCGTCGGCCTTGGTCAGCAGACGCACCGCCGTCGCCTTGCCATGCCCGATAGATATCACCCGCCCCTCTGCCTCGATCTGCTCCATTGTTCGTATCAGCATGACGACCCCTTTCCCTGTCGAAACAATCTAACGAGACAGTCAAACAGGCTTGGTAATCTTGCAAGCCGCTTCTATACCGCGCATTCTTCAAGCAGTGGGACCGCACCAGAGCTCGTTGTTTTGATCAGATGATTCTTGTCGGCAATCACGAAAGTGCCGCCGCCTTCGGGAGATACACTTTAACAAACGAGCAAGCCCATGCCCTTTCCTTCGATGCTTGATATCA
>JAPYPT010000278.1 GCA_029937535.1 Alphaproteobacteria bacterium | reverse complement strand
GGGCATAACTATCCAGATACCACTCACTGCCCGGATAATTATGGCCCAGGACGGCGGCGGAATTTTTCGCCTCCCCCATGATGCCCAGGGATAAATATGCCTCCGTCAGGCGGTGCAGCGCCTCCGGCACGTGGGATGTGGTTTGATAAGTCTTGACGACGTGGCGAAAACGATTGATCGCGGCCCCAAAATGGCCCCGCTTGAGATAATAGCGGCCAATTTCCATTTCCTTGCCGGCCAGATGGTCCCGGGCAAGGTCGATTTTTAGCCGCGCGTCCCGGGCATACTCACTGGCGGGATAGCGGTCCACCACTTCCCGCAGAGAGTTCAAGGCCTGTTCCGTAATTTTTTGTTCCCGCCCAATGTCGGCAATCTGTTCATAGTAGCTGATCGCGATTAAATAATAGGCATAGGGCGCATCCCGATTGCCGGGATGCAATTGCAGGAATCGCTTGGCGGTAAAAATGGCGTCGTCGTAGTTATTGACCAAATATTGAGAATACGCGGCCATCAACTGGGATTTACGCGCCCAGACCGAATAGGGGTGCTGGCGTTCCACCTCGTCAAAGTCGAGCGCCGCCAGTTCCGCATCACCGCCCAGCAACCGATCCATCGCTTGGTTGTAGATCACATCCACGGGGCGTTCCTGATACGCCGCTTCATCGCTTTCGCAGGCGCTCAAGGCTATGGCCAACACGACACAAGCCAAAAGCGAAATCAGGCCCCGCCCCGGACGCAATGCCATTATTCCACCGTTTTTGCCATCAGACATTTGCCACGACGACCCCACAAATACACCCGCTATTCGAGTCCACTCCTGTATAACACGTTCACAAACCAATCTGTTCTGCCAATTACCGATAAAATTCAAAAATAATCAGCTCTCGCACTGTCAACGAGAATTATTTGCCCTATCTTTCTCATACGCTATAGGGCATCATTGGTTTATAACTGCCAGTCTAGGAAAATAGCTACACGTTGTGCCGTTTTCGGCATTTTGTTTAGCGATTTATGCGATGAAATTGTGACAAAAACTCCGTATTCGTGTTCAAAAATGTCACAGTATTTATCTAACGATCAAGTATGAATGTGTCAGATAGGCAAACTGAAAATTTACTCGGTTGGGCGGCCCGACCGCCAACCGCAAAATATCGAGGTAATCATGGGTATACTAGCTAAACGTGTTGACGCTCATGTGGGCGGCCGCATTCGTGATCGGCGCACGGGATTGGGATTGACACAGGAACATTTGGCAAACGCCTTGAATATTTCCTATCAGCAGGTCCAGAAATACGAGACTGGCGCCAATCGCGTCAGCGCTGGACGGCTATACGAAATTGCAAAGATTTTGCAGTCCGACGTCAGCCAGTTTTTTGAGGGATTGGACGAAACGGCCGAGGCCGAGCCGCTGGGCCATGGTGGCAAAAATCGTTCGACCATCGAATTGGTGCGAAATTTTGGCGCCATCGAAAATCCGTCGATCCGGTCCGCCGTGTCTGGCTTGGTCAAAAGCATCGCCAAGCCGGGGGACCCAGAAGTTTCATTTTGAAATAATCGACCCGAAAGGGCCGGTTAAGTTCAAAATTGTTCCGGCATGAAAGCCCGGCGGTGCAAACCGTTGGGCTTTTTTCGTACAGATTTTTCCGTAAAAACGCCACCTTGCGGCGCGGTTCCGGCGAAATTGGAGCCGCTTTCGCGATGAAGTTGAATGGCCCAACTACCATTTTCCTAATAGTTTGGGCATGTTTGGACGCAACACGTTTTGGGAGACCGCCATGAAACTATCCTTGATGCTGGGCTATTCAGGGGCTCAATTGGATATTCCGGTAAAGCTGGTGCAACGGGCCGAGGAATTGGGGTTTCATTCGGTCTGGACGGCCGAGGCCTATGGCTCCGACGCCATCACGCCGTTGGCCTATCTGGCGGCGGTGACCAGCCGGATTAAATTGGGCACGGCGATCATGCAATTGGCGGCCCGGACGCCGGCCAATTGCGCCATGACCGCCGCCACACTGGACAGTCTGGCGGGCGGCGACCGCTTCATCGCCGGTATTGGTGTTTCAGGACCGCAAATCGTCGAGGGCTGGTATGGCCAGCCTTGGGGCCGGCCGTATTATCGAATCAAGGATTATGTGACGATTATGAAGGCGATCCTGGCCCGCGAGGCGCCGGTCAGCCACGACGGCAAGGAAATATCGCTGCCCTTCAGGGGTGAAGGATCCGCTGGGATGGGCAAGCCGCTGAAATCCATCCTGCATACAAATCCCAATATTCCCATTTACCTTGGCACCGGCAACGAGGCCACCGTGCGTCTGACGGCGGAAATTGCCGACGGTTGGCTGCCGCATGGCTTTATCCCCGGCTCCATGCCGGAATATCTGCCCTGGCTGGAACAAGGGTTTGCCCGCGCCGGCAATGGTAAATCCCTGGATAATTTTGAAATCATGGCCTTGGCCCGTGTTGACGTGGATGGCGATGTGCAGGCCGCGCTGGACCGCCAAAAGGCTGATGTGGCCCTCTACGTGGGCGGCATGGGCCACAAGGACAAGAATTTTCACAAAGACCTGATGGTCCGGCGGGGTTACGGCGATGCCGCGAACCGTATTCAGGAGCTGTTCCTGGGCGGGGCCAAGGACGAGGCGACGGCGGCGGTACCCGACGAATGGATCGATAAAAAATCACTGGTCGGCCCACCGGACCGCATCAAACAACGCTATCGCGCCTGGGAGGATTCGGGCGCCACCGGGCTGGTCATGTGGGCCAGCCAGGCCGAGGCCGTCGAGGTCATGGCCCAGGCGGCGCGCCTGAACTAGGCGACGGGCCCGCCACCCCCTTCGACGGCCCTTGCCGACCCGGCGATGGCGTGATAGCGAACGGGTATGCAGAAAAAGAATTTACAAGACCCCGCCAACCGTAACGCCCCGGAATCGGTTGGCCAAAAAGCCAATGGCATCGTTGTCATCGTCTGTAACTATAACGATGATATGAAGCACCATGCCTCGCATCGGGCGGGTGACCGTTTCGTGATTGCCGTCCGGGATATCTGCGGCGCGATGCCCTTGCTGCTGCCGGCGCTTGGTTTCGGCGCCGATATGGATACCTTGCTGGACAATATCGATGGCGTCATTCTGACGGGCGGGGCCTCGAACGTGCACCCGCGCCATTATGACGGCGGCGAACCCCGGGACAAGAATTTATTGGATGAACGGCGTGATGGTATCGCGCTCGATGTGACCCGCGCCTGTGTGGAACGCAACGTGCCCCTGTTTGCCATTTGCCGGGGTATTCAGGAAATGAACGTCGCCCTGGGCGGCAGCCTGCATCAGTACATGCACGAGCAACCCAACCATTTTGATCACCGCCGGCCGCGCGACAAGCCCATGGAGGTGCAGCTTGGCGCCCGCCAACGCATTACCTTGACGCCGGGCGGCCTATTGCAGGATCTCGCGAATGGCGCCCGGCAGGTCATGGTCAATACCCTGCACGCCCAAGGCATCGACCGCCTGGCCGATCCCCTGGTGGTCGAGGCGGTGGCCGACGACGGCATGATCGAGGCCGTGCGGCTGGCGGATTCACCCACATTTTCCATTGGTGTCCAATGGCACGCGGAATACCGCACCGAGGATCATGACCTCTACCGCGCCCTGTTCAGCGCCTTCGGCGACGCCGTGGCCACCCATGCCGCGACCCGGATCAAGGGGGCCAACATGGGCCGGGTGGCTTGACGGCCAGGCTGGAGAGCCGCCCCGTCGCCGATCAAGACATGGCGGCGATCCAGAAAATCCATGCCCATCATCTGTTGCACGGCCTGGCCTCATGGGAATTGACGCCGCCGGACGTCGGGACGCTGGCTGAATTCTGTTATCATGCAACGGGCGCTGGGACGGGGCGCGATACATCGCCACCAGAGAGGTCGCCATGAAATTCAAAAAATCCGAGGCCAAGGGTTATGCCCGGGAAAACATGAAAGGTATCTGGGCCGCCGCCCTGACGCCGTTCGCCCCCGACCACAGCCTTGATGAAGCCGGTTTTCGGGGCAATATCCGCCATTGGCTGGATGATCTGGAAATCGACGGCTTGTTCATTTCGGGTAAGCAGGGCGAATTTTTTTCCATGTCCCTGGACGAACGCAAACGCACCTTCGATATCGCGGTGGAGGAAACCCAAGGCAAAGGCGGGGCCATATTATCCTGTTCGGATCAGAACATGGACACCGTGCTGGAACTGGCCCGCCATGCGCAAAACATCGGCGGCGATTATATCGTGGTGCATGCCCCCTTGCTGCATTTCCTGACCGACCGAGACCAGGCGCTGTACCAATATTACAAACATATCTCCGATCAGGTAGACATCGGCATCGCCCTATGGAGCCATCCCGACAGCGGCTATCTGATGAGCCCGGAATTGTGCGCCCGCATTGCCGAACTACCCAATATCGTGGCCATCAAATACAGCGTGCCCCGCGAGATGTATGCCAAGCTGACGGACCTGGCCGGCGATAAACTGATCGTCTCCACCGCCTCGGAAGATGACTGGTTCGACAACATCGTCGAACTAGGCTGGCGGCTGTATCTGTGTTCTTCGCCGCCCTATCTGATCCAAACCGCGCACGACAAACGCATGCGGCAATACACCGACCTGGCCTTTGCGGGCGATGTGGAACAGGCCCGCGCCGTCCGCGACAGTCTGGAGCCGGTCCGCCAGGCCCTGAAATCCACCCGGCCGGGGGGCAAACCGCAAGCCCAGCAAAAATACTGGCAGGAGTTGCTGGGACAAACCGGGGGCGCGGTCCGCCGGCCCATGCTGCCCCTGACCGAGACCGAAAAGGCCGCCATCCGCGCGGCATTCGAAGGCTGCGGTCTGAACCATGGCGTCAAAGCCGCCGAATAGAGGGGAGAACGATGCCACTACATCCAACCCTGAAGGCCTTCAACTTCAATGCCTGGATTGAGGAACACCAACACCTGTTGCAGCCGCCCGTGGGCAACAAGATGCTGCACACCGATACCGGCATGATCGTCATGGTCGTCGGCGGCCCCAACGGCCGCATGGATTTTCACGATGACCCGGTGGAGGAGTGGTTCTTCCAATACCGGGGCAGCATGATCCTGAAAATCGCCGAGGGCGGCGTCATCCATGACGTCCCCATCCGGGAGGGCGAAGTGTTCTTCCTACCCGCCCACGTCCGTCATGCCCCGCAACGGCCCGAGCCCGGCTCCATCGGCATCGTGGTGGAAAGCCCGCGCATGTTCGGCATGCGGGAGGCGTTCGAATGGTACTGCTTCGACTGCGGGGGGCTGGTGCACCGGATCGAGGCTGCGTTGACCTCCGCCGCCGGCATCGTCACGCAACTGCCGCAATTCTATGACGACTTCCACGGCGATGAGGCCGCCCGGACCTGCCCGGACTGCGGCGCCCTCCACCCCGGCAAGGGCGCCCCGCCGCCCGGATGGGTCGTGCTATAGTCGCGGGAAAAGGGGGAGCTCACATGGCCAAGGAACTATTGTTCGGCATCCAGACCAACGGTATCCGCCACCGGGAGGCCGACGGCATGCCCGACATCGATACCCGCTTCGCCATGGTGCGCGAGGCCGGCGTGTTCGATTATGTGGACAAAACCCCCGACCCGCACGAGATCGAGGATTTCCGCGCCGCCAGCCAGAAATACAGCCTGCCCGTACACGGCAGCGGTTGGTTCTATCAGGCCGGCCGGGACGAGGAGCTGCTGGCCCATAATCTCGACGTGGCCGGCGATTTGGGCTCGAAAGTCCATAACGTCCAGGTCCTCGCCAAACGCGCCGATGGCGAACTGGCCAGCAACGAAGATGTTGTCGAATTTTATGAACGCGCCGTGGAACTGGGCGATCGCCACGGGGTCACGCCCTGCATAGAGGTGCACGTCAACATGTGGTCGGAGGATTTCCGCCGGGTCACCCCCGTGGGCCGGCTGGCGGAGGCGCGCGGCCTACCCTTTCGCATGACCCTGGATCATAGCCACGTGATCTTCAAGATGGACAATCCAAGAGAACAGGAAGTCTTCGATATCACGGGCGATGTGGCCTCGGGCCGCCTGGTGCTGGATCCCTTTAGGGAGGGCGATGTCTGCAGCGAATGGATCGCCAACAACTGGATCGGCCATTGCCACGCCCGCGCCGCCATCCCCAACAACCCTCTGAACCTGGACGCCACGGACGACAAGGGCAATCCGGGCCGGGGCATCCAATATCCGTTCGTGGCACCGGCACCGGGCGCCTACCATTCACCCTGGCACGAAGAGGCCCTGGAACCCTGGAAGGAAGTGGTCCGTAACCTCCTGGCCCACCACGCCGAAAACAACGCCAGCCCCCTGGGCCAGATCTCCACCGAATTCATCCCCAACCTGGATTACGGCGAAGGCTGCCACTATTCCCTATTCGAACAGGCTATCGCCTGCACCCAATGGATGCGGGCTGAATGGGAACGGGCACGGGCGGTGGCATAACGTCTACCAGCCTGCCGGCCAATCTTAGCCCAAACCCAGTATTTCCCGCGCCTGCGCCGGGGTCTGAACGGTTGCGCCGAGGCTTTCGATGATGGTGACGGCACGCTCGACCAGTGCGGCGTTGGTGGCGTGGACGTCGCGGTCCAGATAAAGATTGTCTTCCAGGCCGACCCGGACGTGGCCGCCCAGCAGGATGGCCTGGGCCACCATGGGCATCTGCATGGC
>JAPYPT010000277.1 GCA_029937535.1 Alphaproteobacteria bacterium | reverse complement strand
TGCGCGGTGCGTTCGCCGCCGTCATGACGGGCGGCCAGGTGGCCATCGTGGCGCCCACCACCTTGTTGTGCCGGCAGCATTACCAGACTTTCAGGGAGCGTTTCGCCGGTCTGCCGGTAGAAGTGCGCCAGCTCTCCCGCCTGGTCGGCGGGGGGGAGGCGGCCACGACCCGCGAGGGCCTGAGCAGCGGCCAGATCGACATTGTCATCGGCACCCATGCCTTGCTGGGCAAAAAAATATCGTTCCGCAACCTCACTCTTTTGGTAATCGATGAAGAGCAGCATTTCGGCGTCGCCCACAAGGAACGCCTGAAGCAATTGCGCAGCGACGTGCATGTGCTGACCCTGACCGCCACGCCAATCCCGCGCACCCTGCAAATGGCGTTTTCAGGCGTCAAGGAGTTGAGCCTGATCGCCACGCCGCCCGTGGACCGCCTGGCCGTGCGCACATTCGTCATGCCGTTCGATCCCGTGGTCACGCGGGAGGCGATCCTGCGGGAACATTACCGGGGCGGGCAGAGTTTCTATGTCTGCCCCCGCATCATCGATCTGCCGGAAGCAGAGGAATTTTTGCGGGAGCGGGTGCCGGAGGTGAAATTCGTCACCGCCCACGGCCGCATGCCTCCGCGCCAGTTGGAGGATGTGATGAGCGCCTTTTACGACGGCGCTTATGATGTACTGTTGTCTACCACGATCATTGAATCCGGCCTGGATATCCCCACCGCCAATACCCTGATCGTGCACCGGGCCGACCGTTTCGGGCTGTCGCAATTATACCAGTTGCGCGGCCGCATCGGCCGTTCGAAAGTCCGCGCCTATGCCTACTTCACCCTGGCGCCCCGGCGGCTGCCGACAGAGGCGGCGGCCAAGCGGCTGAAGGTATTGCAATCCCTCGATACCCTGGGCGCCGGTTTCAGCCTGGCCAGCCATGATCTTGATTTGCGCGGGGCGGGCAATCTGCTGGGCGAGGAGCAATCGGGCCATATTCGCGAGGTCGGCTTCGAACTTTACAATCAGATGCTGGAGGAGGCATTGGCGACGGCGCGCAGCGGTGCCGCCGGCGCGTTGGAGGCGGGCGATCAGGATTGGTCGCCGCAGATCAACCTGGGCACCGCCGTGATGATCCCGGATCATTTCGTCGCCGATCTTAGCGTTCGTCTCGGCCTCTATCGCCGCCTGACCCATCTACAGGACGAGGGCGAAATCGACGCCTTCGCCGCTGAATTGATCGACCGTTTCGGCGCCCTGCCCGAAGAGGTCAAAAATCTGCTGGCCATTATCTCCATCAAGCGCCTGTGCCGGGCCGCCAATGTGGCGAAGATCGATGCCGGCCCCGGCGGGGCCAGCGTTGTATTCCGCAATGACAGCTTTGCCAATCCGGGCGGCCTGGTGGAATTTATCAACGACAACAAAGGCAGCGCCAAACTACGGCCCGACCACAAATTGGTCTTCCAAAGGCAATGGGATGAGCCGGAAAAACGTCTGAAAGGCGTTGATTATCTGGTCCGTCACCTGGCTAAGCTGGCTCAATCCAATTCGGCGGTTTCTTGAGAGTTGGGCGCGGCGGCTTTGCTTTCGGGTTTGTTTTTGTCCTGCATGGCCAGGTCGAAGACATGGGTCAGAACGGATGGCTCCTGCGCCCCTGAAATGGCGTATTTGTGGTCAACCACGAAACAGGGGACGCCGTTGATGCCCATGCGGCGGGCCACGCCTTCCTCGGCCATGACCAAATCCCGGTCCGCATCCCGCTGAAACAGCTCCCGTACCAAATCACCGTCCATGCCGCAGCTATTGGCGACCTCGACCAATACGTCTTGATCGCCGACATCCGCCTTTTCAGCGAAATAACTGAGGAATAGTTTCTCGACCACGTCGTCCTGCACGCCCGCCGTTTCCGACCAGCGGACCAGGCGGTGGGAATCAAAGGTATTCGGTTGATGGGGGATGTGCCGGAAATCAAAATCCAGGTCCACTTCCTCACCCGCAACCCTGACCGCTTCATAGACCCGGTCGGCCCGATCAGCGCCACCAAACTTGGCCCGCAGGAATTCATCACGCGCCAGGCCGGCTCTGGGAATATCCGGGTTTAGCTGAAACGGCCGCCAACCAACCTGAAATTCATAGCCGGGGCGCAGGGCAACGGCCTGTTCGAACCGCCGCTTGCCGATGTAGCACCACGGGCACACCGTATCGGATATGATATCCACATGAATCATCACAGCCCATGATACGCATCCTTCTCGCGAAGGTTAAGGCTCTTCTGTGTCGTGGCTAGCTCAACCGGGGATATCGTTACGCGCTCTGGCGACCAGACTTTCCGCGCTGTCATCCGCCTGCAGCACGGCGCTGCCGGTTCGCAGATGAATTTTGACCGGCTCGGAGATATCCGTGAGCGCGAACTCGGTCATATTGATGACACTGGCGATGCGGTACAATACCGGGCCGGCGGAGGCCAGATCCGTATCGGGCAGCACGATGCAGAATTTGTCGGCGCCGAAACGGGCGGGCAGATCCTCGGCCCGGACAAAACCGCCAATGGCGCCGCCGATCTGGCGCAGCAAACGGTCGCCCGCCACATAGCCATATTGTGCATTAAACCCGCCCATATCCGCGATGTCGAAGAAGCCGACTGTCAGATCCTTCTCCCGGCTGCGGCATTCGAGGATCTGTTTTTGCAAATGGGTGTGCAGGTAACCGTGCCCGTATAATCCCGTGAGAGAATCCGTGGCGGCGTAATGACGCCCCTCGCGATAGACAGCTTGCATGTTCTGGCGATAGCGCTGTTGGCGCACCAGATGTTGCAGCCTGGGCAACAGCCGGGCCGGGCTGGCGCCAAAACTCAAAACCTCGGATGCGCCGGCTTCATGGGCTTTATCCTGATCGGCGGTATCGCTGCCTTCACTCAAGATCACCAACGGCATATTGAACAGATTGGCATGGTTCCGAATTTGCCGGCAGAAATCCAACAGGTCGCCGTCGTCCGTCTCGCCAACGGCGATGACTGCATCGAAGGGACCCTGCAACAAACGTTCCATGCCTTCGTAAGGTCTTTTGACCACTTCCACCGCAGCCATGGGGGCCATGGGGGCGATCATCTTCCGGATCGCGGTGCGCCGGCTGTCGTTGTCGGTGATGAGCAATATTTTTGCATCAATGACTTCCACGGGCGCGGCGGCCTGTGCCGGGGCTTCGAGACCGTAAAGTTGCGATGTCTCTGAACGAAGCGCCAATTCGCCTTGCATTGTTACCAAACGCGAGAGCACCTTGAGGCGGGAAAACAGTTCCGAATCGCGAAAGGCCGCGGGTAGGAATTCGACTTGCAGATCGTCTTCCGGAATTTCTTCCTCGGCGCCGATTATGATGGTCGGAATGCCGCCATCAGGGTGCAAATCATTCAAATCGTCGCGAATCCGGTTTCCTTCACCGTCCGCCGCCGCATTGACGATGGCGATATCGGGGTACCGGCCGGTGATAATGCGCAAGGCATCTTCTCGAGAATGAGCCGGCAATGGCTGATAGCCACGTTGTTCAAGCTTGCCGGCCAGATCATCGGTATCGTTTGGATCGCTGAAAAGCAGAACCCGCGCGTTCGCATGCATAGGCATTTTCTCCCTTGGACGGGCACGATAGCCGGTTACGGTTAATAAGCTGTTTACATGTGGCGCCAAATTGATGTTGTTTCGCCTCTAGAGCAACCCGCATTCAATTGGATTCAATTGAATGCGGATAAGTTGCTCGATCTTAAAGGTTTTAGCGCATGGCCTCGCGTTCAATTGAACGCGACATGCGCTAATTGTTGCTTGGCGTATTTGTTTGGATGAGGGCGAAAAATGGCGGACGATGGGGAAAATCCCGGCGGTAATTTTGGTGATAATCTTGCGGGCAAGGTCGCCTTGGTGACCGGCGCTTCATCGGGTTTGGGACATAGGGCGGCGGTGGCGCTGGCGGGCGCCGGGGCGAAGGTGGCGGTGACGGCGCGCCGGGTCGACCGTTTGCAGGCCCTGGCCGCTGAAATCACCGTATCGGGGGGGCAGGCCGCGCCCTTCGCCCTGGATGTGCGTGATCCCGATGCGGTCAAGGCGGTCGCCAAAGAGGCTGCCGAGGCTTTGGGGACAATAGACATCCTGGTCAACAATGCCGGCGTCTCCGTCGTCAAACGGCCCGAGGACTTTACCCTTGAAGACTATGATTTTGTCCATGAAACCAACGTCAAGGGGCCGTTCCTGCTGGCCCAGGCCGTGGGCCGGGAGATGATCAAGCGGGGGACGGGGGGCAAGATCATCAATATATCCTCCATGATGGCCCTGCGCACCACGGCCAAACTGGCTCTGTATGGCATGTCAAAGGCGGCCATCGCGCAAATGACCAAGCAACTGGCCTTGGAGTGGGCCCGCCATGACATTCAGGTCAATGCCATTTGTCCCGGTTACATCGAGACCGAGATGAATGAGGAACATTGGAAAACGCCCGCCGGGCAAGGCATGATCGCCGCCATGCCGCGCCGGCGTATCGGCAAGCCGGAGGTCATGGATGGTGTGCTGCTGTTGCTGGCCTCGTCCCGATCAGACTATATGACCGGAACGCTGATCCCCGTCGATGACGGCCAGGTCATGATGTGAATTTCCAACCTGGCTTCGCCAATGGGGCCGCTGTCTGATATAGGTTGGGGCGCATAAGAGAATAAGGGACAATTGACCGTGCAACTCGCATCGAAAGTTCATGAAGCCGACGACTTCAATGCCGTCCAGGAGATGTTCCACAGTCAAGGCTGGACCGATGGTCTGCCCATCGTTCCGCCAACGGCGGCGGCGGTCGAGGCGTGCCTGGAATGGGCCATGATGCCGCCCGATCAATTGATCGGTATCGAGCCCGTGCGCGAACGCCCGATCACGGTGGAGAAGCTGGCGGTCAATGCGGTCATGGCCGGCTGCCTGCCCATGCATTTTCCGGTCGTCATTGCCGCCACGACGGCGATGCTGCAACAGGAGTTCTTGTTGCACGGCGCCACGGCCAGTACCGGCGGCTGCGCCGTTCTACTGGTCCTGAACGGTCCGATCAGACAGGAATTGTCCGCCAACCCGACCTTCAATGTGCTCGGCGGCAGCGACCGGGCCACCATGGTGATCGGCCGCGCCCTGCGTCTGATCCTGATCAATGTGCTTGATGTGCGGCCGGGCGGTATCGATCGTTCAACCATCGGCCACCCGGGCAAGATCTCTTATTGCCTGGCGGAGGACGAAGAGGACAGCACTTGGTTGAGTTTGGCGGAGCAAAACGACATCCCCCGGGAGGTTTCCGCCGTCACCGTCCTGGCCGCCGGCGCACCGCGCCAAATCATGAACGAATGGACCACTGAGCCGAAAGAAATACTGGAAACCTTCGCGGCGGAAATCCGCGCCAATATGCGCCATTATTCCATTTGGCCCGGCAACTACGCCATCATCATCCCCCAGCAACTGCGCCAGCATTTGCAGACCGCGGGGTGGAGCAAACAGGATATCTCGGAGTTCATTTTCGAGCGCGCCCGCATCCATCGCCGGGAGTGGGCCGATGTGGGCAAGGCCTCGGTGGTGCGCGACCGGGGCGACACGGTTTATCCGGCCATGGAAAGCCCGGAACAATTGCTGGTGATCGCGGCGGGGGGGCCGGCGGGTGGCTTCGGCGCCGTTATTCCGCCCTGGCTTGGACATAAAAGCCATGCCGTCACCATGGCCATTGGCGCTTGTCTGGATTGCGAGCCGCCGAAGTTTTAGCTTTAGGTTTAGTTTTTTCTTTTGAAGGGAAAAAATCGGAATGACTTTACAAGTATTGGATCCGAGCAGCGAAATCGCAACGGCGCTGGGCAATCCCGCGCCGCGCCCGGTCTCGTTGCAGGGCAAGACCGTTGGCATTATCTCCAACGGCAAGGAAGGCACGGTTGGGTATTTTTCCCATCTCGGCAGAATGCTCAGGGACGATTTGGGCGTGGCGGAGGTGATCATGCGGGTGAAAACAAACTACAGCGCGCCGGCGGATCCCCCGATCGTGGAAGAAATTCGCAATTGGGATGCGGTGATTTCCGGAATAGGCGATTGAGGCAGTTGCTCATCGTGCAGTTTGCATGATGCAGTGGCGGCGGAACGTCTAGGCGTGCCGGCAATCGGTGTCATGACGACCCAGTTTGTCAGCGCGGCGGAATTGATGTGCCGTGTTCTAGGGATGCCCGATTATGCCTTCGCGGTGATCGACCATCCCCTCAGCAGCGCCGGCGACGCCGCTCTTGAAGCCATGGCGCGGACCACCATTGAGCAGGCCAGGGGGCAGCTTTTCAGAGTTAGACCAGGCAGCTCAATACTAACGGCGATTAGCATAAGGGCGCGCTGGAGATCCCCAGCGCGCCCTTTTTGCTGCACCGATTCCGTCATGGCGCAAGAATTTCTGTGGCAAACCAAGCCCGCAATCTGGAATTTTAGCTTCCAAACCGAGGACCTGATCCGTTGCTTACATAGGTTTTGTCATGACCTTGGCGCAATAGCTGTCGCTGTCGGTTTCCAAAAAGCTTGCAGCGGCGATCTAACTAGTCCCGCCAGTCTCGCCGGTCGTACCAGTATCGCCAGTCGTGCCGGTCTCGCCGGTCGTACCAGTTTCGCCGGTCGTGCCGGTCTCGCCGGTCGTACCAATTTCGCCGGTCGTGCCGGTCTCACCGGTCGTACCAGTTTCGCCGGTCGTGCCGGT
>JAPYPT010000276.1 GCA_029937535.1 Alphaproteobacteria bacterium | reverse complement strand
ATTTTGCCGGCGGCATAGGTTTTTTCCACATAGTGGACGGTCAGGGGGAAGAAATCGATGCCGGCGCGGGCCTCCCGCGCGGCGGTGGCGCAACACAGCACCGAGGTTTCGTCATAGGTCACCATCACGGCGCCATCGGACTGGCGGGCAATGTGCCCGGTTTCCAGGACCAGCTTGCGCCCGCCCCACATTATTTCCTTGCGATGAATATCAAACATCTCGTTCTCTCTTTCTTGCCAGCCATCCGCCCACTTTTATATCCGACGCCATCGTCGGCCGCGGCATGGCTTCGCTTACCTATCGTTTCAATTTTTGCCATAATCCCGAATGGACCATGGCCATGGTGTATTCCTTGGCGAGAGCATGTTCTTTCAAAACATGCTCGGATTCTTAAGAAAAGAGCAATTGAACCAAACATTTGGGTCGCGCCAAATATGTCTTGGCTGACCCCGATTATTTGAAAATTGCTCTAACATATGCCAAGGTCTGCGATACCAACATGGTGGCGCAGGGGGTCGGTTGTTCAGTCTTGATTGCCTACTGTACGAATTAACGGCGCAGGCCCAGCCGTTTGATCAGAGCTTCATAGCGGCCCTGATCCTTACGCTTCAAATAATCCAACAACCGGCGCCGTCGGCTGACCATTTTCAGCAGGCCACGTCGGGAATGGTTGTCTTTCTTATGTTCCTTGAAATGGTCGGTCAAGGTCACGATCCGGGATGTCAGAATTGCCACTTGCACTTCCGGCGAGCCGGTGTCGTTTGCCGTTTGCTTGTATTCGCCAATCAATTCGGTCTTGCGTTCAGCCGTAATCGACATCGAAATCTCCTATCTAAACAATATCTTACAGATTAAAAACTCGAACCGGCCGAACTTCCCCAGCATGAATTTTGGCCAGTGCCACCGGCCTGCCGTCGGTCGTCGCGTATACGGTTCCCTCGACGCCATGCGGGACCCGGATGGCTTGTCCAAAACGTAGACGTTTAGCCTCCGGACCGGTCACGGCCAGCGCCGGGATGTCGGCCAGCGCAGCCTCGACCGGCAAAAGCAGGTCGTCGAGCGCCCCCTTATGCCCCATGTCCTCAAGTTTATCCAGCGAAATCGCCATGCCCTCGTCGAAGTGACCAACCCGCGTCCGGCGCAGTTCACTGACATGTCCCAGGCACCCCAGATGACGCCCCAGATCGCGGGCCAGACCACGCACATAAGCCCCCTTGCCGCAGATCATTTCCATCACGGCATGATCGGGGTCGGGACAATGGAGCAGACGCAATTCGTCAATTCGGATCAGTCGCGCCTCCAGCTTCGGCATCACGCCGCCGCGGGCCAAATCATAGGCCCGGGCGCCATTCACCTTAATGGCGGAAAAGCTGGGCGGCACCTGTTCGATCTCGCCCGTAAAGCGCGCCAGGGAGGCCTCAATTTGTGCCGCCGTCGGGCGGACGTCGCTTTGTCCCACCACTTCGCCTTCGGCATCGTCGGTGTTGCGTTCCTCGCCCCAGCGGATGGTGAAGCGATAGGCCTTGGCGCCGTCCATGGCGGCGGATACGGCCTTGGTCGCCTCGCCCATGGCGATGGGCAGGATGCCACTTGCCAGGGGATCCAAGGTGCCGGCATGGCCGGCCTTGGCGGCATCGAAGGCACGCCGCACTTTCGCCACGGCCTGGGTGGAGGTCATGCCCAGGGGCTTGTCGAAGACCAGCCAGCCGTGCACCGGTCTGCCGCGCCGCTTACGCCCCATCGTCGCCATCTTCCCGAGGATCCGCCATTTCCGGCACCAAATCGGGCGCTACATCGCCCCGTTTCAGCAATTGCTGAATATGGTCGGCATTGTCAAAACTGCCATCGATGCGAAAATACAGACGTGGTGAAAATTTCAAACGCACCCGCCGGGCCACCTGGCCGCTCAGCCACGGACCGGTTTCGTTCAGCGCCGTCAAAATCTTATCGGCATCCTTGCCGCCCAGGGGCATGATGTAACAGGCCGCCTGGCGCAGGTCCGGGCTCATGCTCACCTCGGTCACGGTGATGGCGACGCCGCCAAGATCTTCATGATGGACTTCTTCGCGGGTCAAAACCTCGGCCACCGCATGCCGGATCAACTCGCCGGCGCGCAACTGACGTTGGGATGGGCCACGCGCCCGTTCCCGGGTTTCGCGATGCCTAGCCATTGTTTTGCCTTTATTCGCTGCCTAGAGCATGTCCTCTTCAAACATGCTCATATTCTTAAGAAAAGAGCAATTGAACCAACTACTTGGATCGCAAGAGCGGATCCAAGTAGTTGAAAATTGCTCTTATAAACAGGCCGGTGGGCGGCGCTCTATAGAGAACGCTCGACTTCCTCGACCTCGAAAAATTCCAACTGGTCGCCGGACTGAATGTCCTGATAGCTTTCCAGCGCGACGCCGCATTCGTTGCCCTCCCGGACCTCGCTGGCATCATCCTTAAAACGCTTCAGCGATTTCATGCTGCCGGTGTGGATGACCACATCGTCACGCAACAATCGCACCTTCGCTTGACGCCGGGCCAGACCGGTAGAGACACGGCAACCGGCAATCTTGCCCAATTTGGAGATCGAGAAGACTTCCAGGACCTCTGCCCCGCCAATGATGGTTTCGCGGATTTCCGGCTCCAAAAGTCCGCTCATGGCCTTGCGCAGGTCATCGACCAGTTCATAGATGATGGAATAATAGCGGATATCGACATTTTCCTGCCGGGCCATTTCCTTTGCTTGGGGATTGGCCCGTACGTTGAAGCCGATGACCACGGCATTCGAGGCCCGGGCCAGATCGATATCGGATTCGGTAATACCGCCCACGCCGCCATGCAGCACCCTGGCCGAAACCTCGTCGTTGCCAAGATTTTCCACCGCCGAAGTGATCGCCTCCAGGGAACCGCGCACATCAGCCTTGAACAACAGCGGAAATTCCTTTGTGTTGCTGGACTGCATGTTGGAGAACATTTCCTCCAGGCTGCCCCGGGCGCCGGCGGTGGCGCGGCGCTCCCGCTCCACCCGTTGACGGTATTCGGCAACTTCGCGGGCCCGGCCCTCGTTTTCGACCACATTGAACTCTTCACCCGCGCCCGGCGCACCGTTTAACCCGAGGACTTCCACCGGCATTGAGGGTCCGGCTGTATCGATATTGTTGCCATGACTGTCCTGCAGCGCCCGTACCCGGCCCCATTGTCCGCCAGCGACAAATACGTCGCCGACCGCCAATGTACCGCGCTGCACCAGAACGGTGGCGACGGCGCCACGGCCGCGGTCCAGCTTTGCCTCGATGACCACGCCTTCCGCGCTACGGTTGGGATTGGACTGAAGTTCCAGCAATTCAGCCTGCAACTGAATAATTTCTTCCAAGCCATCCAGGTTTTGCTTCTTGGTGGCGGAAACCTCGACAATTTGTACATCGCCGCCCATTTCCTCCGGGACGACTTCGTATTGCAGCAATTCCTGTTTGATTTTGTTGGGATTGGCGTCCGGCAGATCCATTTTGTTAACGGCCACGATCAGGGGCACATTCGCCGCCTTGGCATGGTTGATGGCCTCAATGGTTTGCGGCATGACGCCATCATCGGCGGCAACCACCAGAACCACCAGATCGGTGACCTGGGCGCCACGCGCCCGCATGGCGGTAAAGGCGGCATGGCCAGGTGTATCGATAAAGGTAATTTTAGCACCCTCGGGCGTGGTGACCTGATAAGCGCCAATATGTTGGGTAATGCCACCTGCTTCACCCGCCGCCACATCGGTCGCGCGGATGGCGTCCAGCAGAGAGGTCTTACCATGATCGACATGGCCCATGACCGTGACAACGGGCGCCCGTGGTTGCAATTCGCTTTGGTCGTCCGTCTCGCCCTTAAGGCCGATTTCCACGTCGGATTCCGATACGCGGCGCAATCTGTGACCAAATTCGGCCACGACCAATTCAGCCGTATCCGCATCGATGGTTTGGTTGACCGTTGCCATCACGCCAAGTCCCATGAGCGAGCGCACAACATCCACGCCCCGTTCGGCCATGCGGTTCGCCAGCTCCTGTACCGTGATGGTCTCGGGCACGACCACCTCGCGCAGGATCTTGCCCTGGGCTTCACCGCTTTCGGCAGCCAGTTGTTTGCGACGCTCCCGTTCCCTTCGGATCGAGGTCAGGCTGCGGACCCGTTCTTCGCGGTCAGCCAATGCTTCCGTAACCGTAATACGGCCCGACCGGCGCCTTGGTTCCGTACGGGCGCGGGGCTGCTGTTTCGGCCGCTCCACGGGCCGCCGTTCGACCCGGCGCGCGGCGGTATCGGCCGTGGTCGGACGCTTGCCGACGGTGTCGCCATGGGCGGCGGCCTCGGCGTCGGCCTTGGCCTCGTTCTCCTGCAATTTCCGGGCCGCCTCTCCCTCTGCCTTGAGGCGGGAATTTTCTTCGGTTTTTTTCCGGTTTTCCTCTTCAACGCGACGGTTATCGGCAGCCTCGCGCTCACCGGCCACACGGGCCGATTCCTTGGCCTGACGACGGGCATTTTCCTCGGCCCTGGCGCGGGCCGCCTGATCCGCCGCCTGGGCGTTTTCCAGGGCCCGGGCACGGGCCGATTTTTCTTCGGTCGAAAGGGTCTTCAGCACATGACGGGCGCGTCCGGAACCGGTTTCCGGCGCGGCGGGCGCCGGAACGCTGGCCGTCGCGGATTCCACGACTGTTTCGCCAACCGCCGCCTGGCTGCTGGCCGGAGCGGGGCTAGGAGCGCCCGTGGTCTCCGGCGCCGCTGTCTGACCCCCACGGGCCGGCGCGCGGCGGCGCCTCACTTCAACCTTCACGGTCTTGCGGCCGCCACCCATTCCGCCGCGTGACGGCGCACCGCCGCCCTCGCCCGGATTCTTCAGGCGAAGAGGCTCACCGCCCCCAAGGCTTAGGGTCTTTTTCTTACCCGTATCACTCACGTCGACTTGTCCTATCTCGTTCCAGGCGGTTGCCAGCCGCAGACATCAAATTGCGTCGTCCCATCATGCGGTCAGATCGCAAATCAAACAACATATCACACAGCAAATCGACCCGGCTGCCATCAGTCCAGCCGGTCCGTTTCGCGGCGGAAATCTTCCAGCCGGCGGCATTCATCCAAAAAACGGTCTGCCAGGCCGCCAGCCCGCAAGGCAGCATGTACCACATTTTCACGGCCCAATGCCAAGCTCAATTCGTCGATGGCAAATAATGCCACGACCTTGCGCGGTCCAAGGCCGTTTTCACCCCTCGCGCCACGCAAACCGCTGAGCAGTTTTTGCCGGCCATTTAGAGACCCGTCATGCCCGGTAACGGCAATGGCGCCCGCGTCATCGGCCAATGCAGCGCGCGTTTTTTCATAACCCAGACTCAACTGGCCGGCCCGTCTCGCCAAACCCAAAAGCGCCAGACACCGACGCACCATCGCGGCTTCAATCTGATCGGGCAGATCGTCCGCCACCGCGACGGCCGCCTTCGCGGCCCGCGCAAAGAGGCGCTTTTTTACCGCCCTCTCCACCAATTGGCGGCGGCCGCCAACCCAAATGCCGCGTCCCGGCAAATCCTGGCCCAGATCAGCGCAAATTCTGCCGTCAGGTGCCACCACGAACCGCAACAGACCGTCGACGGGCATGGTGTCGCCCGTGGCAATGCAACGCCGAACGGGCGTCCCGCCTTCCGCTTCCCTGGTTTTGGTCATGGCCACCGATCCTAGCATGGTCCGCGCCGCTATTCCTCGTCCGCCGCGTCACCGTCGCCAGCCGTACCGGCGGCTTCATCATCGGCGGCTTCTTCATTGGCGGCTTCTTCATTGGCGGCTTCTTCATTGGCCGCTTCTTCATTGGCGGCTTCTTTCGCCGCGTCTTCATCTGCAAACCAATGGGCCCGCGCCGCCATGATCATGGCCGCCGCCGTTTCCTCATCCAGGTCAAAGTCCCGCAGCAAGCCATCACCAGGATCAACCAATTCGTCGGTGGCCAATTCGGCGAAATCATCCAGCTCCTTGATGCCCTGTTCGCCAAGAACCACCAACATCCCCGGTGTCAGCCCCGCCAACGCGGCCAACTCCTCCGTGACCCCCAGTGCGATACGTTTTTCATCGAACTCAGCATCTCGGGCATCCAGGTAATCGTTGGCCCGCTGTTGCAAGGCGCCGGCCAGATCATTGTCAAACCCTTCCAGTCCAGCCAGTTCGTCCTCGTCCACGAACGCCACTTCCTCGACCGACCGAAAGCCTTCCGTCGCCAACAGTTGGGCCATCATTTCATCGATGACCAAGGCTTCCATGAATAGTTCACTGCGCTGGCGCAACTCTTCCTGACGGCGTTCGGATTCCTCTTCTTCCGTCAGTATGTCGATTTCCCAACCCGTCAATTGCGAGGCCAGGCGCACGTTCTGACCGCGCCGTCCGATGGCCAGACTTAACATGTCGTCGGGCACCACCGCTTCGAATTTCTGCGCCTCTTCGTCCATCACCACCTTGACCACGTCAGCAGGCGCGAGACCCTTGACCAAAAAGGCGGCGGGATCCGCAATCCATTGGATAATATCGATTTTTTCGCCCTGCAATTCGTTGACCACCGCTTGCACCCGGCTGCCTCGCATGCCGACGCAGGCGCCGACCGGATCGATGCTGCTGTCGTTGGAGACGACGGCGATCTTGGCCCGACTGCCCGGATCGCGGGCGACGGCCTTAATCTCGATAATGCCGTCATAGATTTCCGGGACTTCCTGGGTAAACAGCTTGGCCATGAA
>JAPYPT010000275.1 GCA_029937535.1 Alphaproteobacteria bacterium | reverse complement strand
GCGTTGACGACCACATCCACGGTGGCGGGGCGCTGAGCGGCGAAATTTTCGGCATAGCCCTTGGGGATGACCAGAACCGCATCAACCTTGCCGTTGCGAACGGCGGGCTGTGGATTGTCCGGCGCCTTGAGTATCTTGATGTCCTTGCCCTTCAGAAAGGCGATAAGGTCCGGCGCCCGCTCCGCGCCCAAGATCGGCACGGAGAGGGATTGGCTGCCTTGCCCGCGAAACATGCCGCCCACGAAACTGACCAGCAGCCCAAGGAGCAGGGCGCCGATAACCGGGTAGAGCAGGGCCAAATACAGGCTGCGCCGGTCGCGCAGGTTGTCGATGCTTTCCTTTTGGAAGACGATCCAAATATTACGCACGGCCGTCACCCACGCCAACCGGGACGCCTTGTGTTATCGCCGCCAAAAAGACTTCCTCCAAATCAGCCTGACCCGTGGCCTGGCGCAATTCTTCCGGTTTGCCGTCGGCGACAATCCTGCCGTCCGAAATGACAATAATGCGATCGCACAAGGCCTCGACCTCTGCCATGATGTGAGAGGAAAACAACACGCAGCGTCCCTGGTCGCGGATCTCCCGGATCAGCTCCCGCACGGCCCGGCTGGAGGATATGTCCAGACCGTTGGTCGGCTCGTCCAGCATGACATTGGCCGGTTCGTGTACCAGGGCGCGGGCCAGGGCAACCTTCAAGGTCTGGCCCTTGGAATATCCCTTGGAACGGCGGTCGGCAAAATCCGCCATGTCCAGGCGTTCCACCAAGCGCTCGATCCGCGCTTCCAGCTCGGCCCCGCCCAAGCCGTGCAGGCGGCCAAAGTACCGCACGTGCTCGCGCGCGGTCAGGCGGGGGTAGAGCCCCCGGTTGTCGGGTAGAACGCCAATCCGCCGCTGCACCGCCAGCCGCTCGGTACTGGCGTCATGGCCATCGACCAGGGCGCGGCCGCTATCTGGGCGAAGGACCGTATAGAGCATGCGCATGGTCGTGGTCTTGCCGGCGCCATTGGGTCCGATCAGGCCGGTGATCTCGCCGTCCCGGGCGGTGAAATCAATACCGCACACGGCTTCAACGCCGTTGAAACTCTTGCGCAGGCCCTGGACTTCAATCATACCGCCGCCCTTCGTGGTTCACATTGGATCGGAACTGCTCTGGCGCAAATTATACGCCGGATTTTGCGATACAATCGGGCATTGCCAGGTTCGTGGCAACTGTCTGGTCGACAGGGGCGTGTGCCCATGAAACCATTTAGGTGATTCTCCCGGCCCAACGCCCCGGATTAATTTTTGAGACACCTGCCATGCCCCACGCCGATTTTGTCCACCTTCGTGTTCATTCCGCATTTTCGTTGTCGGAAGGCGCCATCCATATCAAGGCCTTGGCGGAACTTTGCCAACATGGCGAGATGCCGGCGGTGGCGATAACCGATACCGGGAATTTGTTCGGCGCCCTGGAGTTTTCCGAGGTTATGGCCGAGGCCGGCGTACAGCCAATTATCGGCGCCACGATGGCATTGCGGCTCGATGGGGGAGAGACGGTCGGTGTCCGTCCCGAACCGGATCGTGTGGTGCTGCTGGCGCAGTCCGAGGCTGGATACGCAAATCTCTCGCGGCTCTCCTCAAAAGCCTATTTGCAGAGCGATGGAGGGGAAACACCGCATATTGAGATGTCCGATCTGCGCCAAGGGAGCGAGGGTCTGATTTGTTTAAGCGGCGGGGCCGAGGGTCCCTTGGGCCGTCTGCTGATCGCCGGCCAGACGGACCGTGCGCGCGAATTGCTGACGGCGTTAAGCGAAATATTTGCGGATCGGTTTTATATTGAGCTGCAACGTCATGGCCTGCCGGAGGAAGCCGCCTGTGAAGGCGCGATGATCGATCTGGCCTATGAGCACGATCTGCCGCTGGTCGCCACCAACGACGCCCATTTTGGCGATCCCAACATGTATGAAGCGCATGATGTCTTGCTGTGCATCGCGCAAAAACAAACCGTTTCGCAAAGCGACCGCCGCCGTTTGACGACACAGCATTATTTCCGCTCGTCCCGCGAGATGCGGGCGCTATTCGCTGATTTGCCGGAAGCTTTGGACAACACCTTGGTGATCGCCCGGCGTTGTGCCTACCGGGTACCCATGCGCGATCCGATCCTGCCCAACTTTGACGAAGGCAGCGACGAAAAAGCGGTCATGCGCGCCATGGCCATGGCCGGCCTGGCGGAACGCATGCGCGGCCAGGGCATTGACCCGGATTCCGAAGTGGCCGCGCCCTACCGCGAACGGCTCGATTTCGAATTGGGCGTGATCATCGACATGGGCTTCGCCGGCTATTTCCTGATCGTGGCGGATTTCATTCAATGGGCCAAGGCCCAGGCCATACCGGTGGGGCCGGGCCGTGGTTCGGGGGCCGGTTCCGTGGTCGCCTGGTCCCTGAAGATCACCGACCTGGATCCCCTGCGCTTTGGCCTGCTGTTCGAACGGTTCCTCAACCCCGAGCGGGTGTCCATGCCTGATTTTGACATCGACTTCTGTCAGGACCGCCGCGACGAGGTGATCCGGTATGTGCAGGATAAATACGGTCACGATCAAGTTGCTCAGATCATCACCTTCGGTAAACTGCAGGCCCGTGCCGCCTTGCGCGATGTGGGCCGGGTGCTGGAGATGCCGTTCGGCCTGGTGGACCGTTTGTGCAAAATGGTGCCCAACAACCCGGCCAACCCGACAACATTGCCCGAGGCGCTGAAGGCGGAGCCACGTATCAAACAGGTCATGGCGGAGGAGCCGGGCGTGGACCGGCTGTTCGATGTCGCCATGAAGCTGGAAGGGTTATATCGCCATGCCTCCACCCACGCTGCCGGCGTGGTGATTGGCGACCGGCCCCTGGAACAGCTCGTCCCCCTCTACCGGGACCCGAATTCGGAGATGCCCGTCACCCAGTTCAACATGAAATGGGTGGAACCGGCGGGCCTGGTGAAATTTGACTTCCTTGGCCTCAAAACCCTGACCGTGCTGGACCGTGCCGTGGCGATGATCCATCACGGGGAACCGGATTTCGATCTTGACCGCATACCCCTGGACGATCCGAAAGCCTTTGAATTGACCGCCCGCGGCGAGACCGTTGGCGTGTTCCAGTTGGAAGGTTCGGGCATGCGCGACATGTTGCGGCAGATGCGGCCCGATTGTTTCGAGGATATTATTGCCGTGGTCGCCCTCTACCGGCCTGGTCCCATGGACAACATCCCCAAGTTCTGCAATGTCAAATCGGGGGCCGAGAAGCCGGATTACCTGCACCCTTGCCTGGAAGGCATATTGACCGAAACCTATGGCGTCATCGTCTATCAGGAACAGGTTATGCAGATCGCCCAGGTCATGGCGGGCTATTCCCTGGGCGATGCGGATTTGTTGCGTCGGGCCATGGGCAAAAAGATCAAATCGGAAATGGATGCCCAGCGCGAGCGCTTTGTCCAGGGTTCCGTCGCCAACAAGATCGAGTCGGAACGGGCGGAATATATCTTCGATCTGGTGGCCAAATTCGCCGGCTATGGCTTCAACAAAAGTCACGCCGCCGCCTATGCCCTGATCGCCTACCAAACCGCCTATCTGAAGGCCAATTATCCGGTTGAATTCATGGCCGCGACCATGTCGCTGGACTTGACCAATACGGACAAGCTGAACCTGTTCAAGCAGGAGGTCGGGCGCATGGGGATCCGCCTGCTGCCCCCCGATCTGAACAAATCCGATGTCGTCTTCACGGTCGCGGCGGGGGCGGGAGACAACGGCGCGGATGGCATCCATTATGCCTTGGCCGCGGTCAAGAATGTCGGGCGGGACGCCATGGCGGCGGTGGTCGCGGAACGGCGTGAAAATGGTCCTTACAAGGATGTCTGGGATTTCGCCGGCCGCCTGGATCCGCGCCAGGTGAACAAGCGGCAGGTGGAAAACCTGGCCCGCGCCGGCGCTTTCGACGGTCTGAACCCGAACCGGGCACAAATGCTGGCGGCGGCCGAGATCATGCTGCGTTTTGCCGGCCATGCGGCGGCGGAACGGGAGTCCGCTCAGGATAGCCTGTTCGGTGGTGATGACGGCGCCATTGCCGTGCCGCCACCACCCCTGCCGTTGGCCGCGGAATGGCTACAGTTGGATAAGTTGGCGAATGAAGCCCAGGCCATCGGCTTTTATCTCTCCGCCCACCCCCTGGAATCCTATCCCGCCTTGCTGGCGCGGAAATCCATGGTCAATTTCGTCGAATTGGAAGCCCGCGCCGACCAAGGGGGGCGGCAATTCCGCATCGCCGGCACCATCGAGGAAATGAGCGAGCGGAAAAGCGCCAAGGGCAACCCTTATGCCTTTGTCCGGGTTTCCGATCAGACCGGTATCTTCGAGGTTACCCTGTTTGGCGATGATCTGGCCGCCAGCCGGGAGCTGTTGGTCAAGGGCAAATCCATCGTCATGACCATCGATGTGCGCGACGATGGCGACCGCCGGCGCATGATCGCCTCGCAAATCGTCGATATCGAGGAGGCCAGCCAGACCGTGGCCGCCGGCATTCGCGTCTTCTTGAAGGACCCAGGCCCGCTCGATACGCTGTACAGCCTGCTGCATGACCACAACAAGGGCCGCGGCCAGGTTACTTTGTTGTTGGAATTGGCCACCATGGGCCGGGAGGTCGAAGTCACCCTGCCCGGCGGTTTCGCCATCACCCCCCAGGTCCGCGGCGCCCTCAAGGCAATCCCCGGCGTCATGGATGTGCATGATGTTTGATAGCTATGTCCGACAAGCAATCAAATACCGGACAAATGGCCCCTAAACCGCCTTGCAATGCGCCATTATTCCGTCTATGAAGCCCGCGAACTCGTTTAAATCGCACGTGGGCTTGCGTCGATGGGACAGACAGATCCCCTCGGTGCTCCGGTGTCCGGCAACGGATGGACGCCCGCGGAGGCATAACCGGAGAAGATGATGACACTTTCGGACGTCCCGACATTTACCATGCGTCAGCTTTTGGAAGCTGGCGTTCATTTCGGCCATCAAACCCATCGCTGGAATCCCAAGATGGCGCCGTTCATTTACGGCGCCCGCAACAATATCCACATCATGGATTTGCGGGAAACCGCGCCCATGCTGCAACGCGCCCTGTTGAAGGTGCGCGATGAAGTGGCGCGCGGCGGCCGGGTGCTGTTCGTGGGCACCAAACGCCAGGCCTCGACGCCCTTGACGGATGCGGCCAATGCCTGCGGGCAGTATTACGTCAATCATCGCTGGTTGGGCGGCATGCTGACGAATTGGCGGACCATTTCAAACTCCATCAAGCGGCTTCGGGTGCTGGAAGATCAGTTGGCGGAAGACGGTGGCGGTCTGACCAAGAAAGAGTTGCTGCAATTGACCCGGGAGCGGGACAAGCTGGAACGCGCCTTGGGCGGCATCAAGGAGATGGGCGGGCTGCCCGCGGTGATGTTCGTGATCGACACCAACAAGGAAGAGATCGCCATTCAGGAGGCGCGGAAGCTGAATATTCCCGTCATCGCCGTGGTCGATTCCAACTGTGATCCGGATCTGATCGATTTTCCCATTCCCGGCAATGACGATGCCGCGCGGGCGATTACCCTCTACCTGGATCTGATTTCACGCTCGGTTATTGCCGGCCTGCAACAGGAACGTCAGGCGGACGGCGAGGACCTGGGCGCGGCGATGGAATTGCCGGCTGAAGAGGTCGTGGCCGTTGCAGAGGCCGTTGCAGAGGTGCCGGCTGAAGCTGAGCCGGCAGCGGCGGAAGCGGCTCCCGAAGCCGCTGCCGAAGCAGCGATCGAAACTAAAAATTCGTAATAATCATTTATAAAATCAATAGTTTACACTGTAAACTTCACATGGGAGATTAACAGTGATGCAAGTATCAGCAGCCATGATCAAGGACCTGCGCGGCAAGACTGGCGCCGGCATGATGGATTGCAAGAAAGCCCTGACGGAAACCGAAGGCGACGTGGAAGCGGCTGTCGATTGGCTGCGCACCAAGGGCTTGGCCGCGGCCGCCAAAAAGGCCGGCCGCGTCGCGGCCGAAGGTTTGGTGGCGGTTGCCGCCGCCGGTAAGTCGGGCGCCTTGGTCGAGGTCAACAGCGAAACGGATTTCGTGGCCCGAAATGATCAATTTCAGGGCTATGCGCGCACTATCGGTGAACTGGTTTTGGTCAGCGGCAGTGATGATCTGGAGGCTCTGCAGGGGCAACCCTACCCCGGCGGTGAGCGCAACGTGGGTGAGGAATTGACCCATATGATCGCCACCATCGGCGAAAATATGTCATTGCGCCGGGCTGAAACCCTTTCGGTGGATGCGGGCGTCGTTGCCAGTTATGTGCATGCTGCGGTGGCCCCGGGTTTGGGGCGTATAGGCGTGTTGGTGGCCTTGGAATCGACGGGCGATGAAGCGCAACTTGCAGCGCTTGCCAAGCAAGTGGCCATGCATGTGGCCGCCGCCTCGCCACAATCGGTCAGTACCGACGACCTGGACCCGGAGGCCGTGGAGCGCGAACGCGCTGTATTGAGCGAGCAGGCCCGCGATAGCGGCAAGCCGGAAGAGATTATCGCCAAGATGGTCGAGGGACGCCTGCGCAAGTTCTATCAGGAAGTTGTCCTGACCGAGCAGACCTGGGTCATTGATGGCGAGAGCAAGGTTGCCGCGGTGCTGGAACAGGCCGGCAAAGACCTGGGCGCGCCGGTCAAGGTGGCCGGGTTCATCAAGTTTGTGCTGGGCGAGGGCATCGAAAAGGAAGAAACTGAC
>JAPYPT010000274.1 GCA_029937535.1 Alphaproteobacteria bacterium | reverse complement strand
GCTCTAGCGTATTCGTCGCGATTTCGCCGGTGACGTCGCTGGATTGAGGGAACAGCCGCCACCAAATCACAATACAAATTGGCTCAATCAGTTTCCGGCTTCAAGTGACGCCAGGTTTTCTTCGGCGCGGCCGCGCCAACTGACACTTCCCTGGCGCTCCGCAATCGCAATTGCGGTTCGGTAGGCCGCTGCAGCTTCGTCTTTCCGGCCCATCGCCTCTAAAACGATACCCCGCCAGCGGTACAATTCAGGTTCGTAGAACCGCTGTTCCGTCCGTTCGATCAGATCCTGGCTCTCTCCCAGGGTCTCAAACGCCTTGGTCATATCGCCGTTCAGGTAATGGGCCTCGACCAGGCTCAGTTGCATATAAGGTATGTGCTGAAACCCGCCAGTCGCCATGAAACCGTCTATCCCGCCCGCGATCAATGGCAGACCGGCACGGGCATTCCCCTCGAGAACATCCGCCGTTCCCAGACCCCAGCGGGCAATTTGCTCCCAAAACGCACCCCCCGTGGTGCGGGTGAACTCCAACAGGCGCGTAGCGGAAACCCGCATGCGTTCCGGATTTCGATCGTAAGACGAAAGAAGGGTATCCCATGTCAAGGCATATGGCAGCGAATTGGCGTCTGTTCGTGTCTGATCGACCTTCGCTATGATGGCGGTCGAGCGCGTGAAGGCAGCTTCGCTATTCCCAAGAGCCCATTCAAGGTGAGCAAGCATGGATGGTGTAGTGGAGATCGGGCTGTGCGCAAATCCAGATGGAATCTCTTGCAAGATACGTTCGTCGATTGCCGTGAACCGTTGTAGCAATTCATGTGCTGCAACGAGATCGCCCATCAGGGCGCGCGCGCCACCGATCAATCGAATGCCAATAAGATCAACCCATTCCAGGCCGGTTTCTTGCGCAATGGCACGGACCTGTTCGCCGGAGTCACGGGCCTGCCGAAGTTGGCTGGTGAGCATCTGTCCAACGTATTGACCGTATTGGGCAATCACGCGAGCGTCCGTGTCATTCCTCCGGGCTGCAAGGGCGCCGGCCCGCGCGAATGTCTCCATGGCACGGGGCGTTGCCCCACCGAAGACCCCGAACTGCGCCTGCCCAAGCCGCAAGAGCAGCTCCAGCTCCAGTTTCCCGTCATCGCCCCAATTCCCTATTGTTTGCAAAACCCGCAAGGCATTCATGCAATGGGCGGCAGCTTCGGGCTGTGCGGATCGCCGGGCGGCGGCAATGCTCGCCTTATCCAGCCAACGAACGGCGTTATGCAGATCGTTACCCAGTTCGAAGTGACGGGCCAAATTCTCGGGTTCGGTCGCCGAACCATCGCCCACCGAAAGCGCATCGGCAATCGCGAGGTGAAGGGTCTGCCGGCGGCGGCGAAGCAGGCTCTCGTATGCGACATCCTGAATAAGCGCGTGTTTGAAGGTGAAAACCTCGCGGTCATCATGGCGGGTGCGGAAGACCAGTTGTGACTCGACGAGTTGATCGAGAACTTCCGACAGATCGAACCCTTGCCCCTCGGCCACCCGCGCCAGCAGCTCGCGCCCGAACTCCCGTCCGATCACGGCGCCAATTTGAGCCACCTCCTTGGCCGGTCCCAGCCGGTCGAGGCGCGCCATGAGCGAGGCCTGCAACGTGATCGGCACGTCATCGTCCAAGTTATCAAATCCAGCCTCGGCCATAGCCTTGGTCAGTTCCTCGACGAACAGCGGCACTCCGTCGGTGCGTTGGACGATCCGTTCGACCACCTCGTCGGGGACATGATTGCCGGCGACGGCGCGGACGATCTGGGCGCCTTGCGTTTTACCCAGGCGGTTCAGTTGCAGCGAAGTGACATTATTGTACCCATGGAACGGCGACTGCCATTCCGGCCGGTGGGTAATGATCAACAGGAGCCGCGCCTCCTGCAACTGCCCAATGGTGCGTTCCAGCAGTTCCTGGCTGGTCGGGTCGATCCAGTGGGCATCCTCGAACAAAAACAGCACCGGGCGCCGTTCCGCAAGCTTCACAAGCTGCCTGATCAATGCCGCCAACAGCCGGTCCTTGATCTGTTGCGGCGGTTCCGTGAGGGCGCCGTAACGGTCTTCGTAATTCAGCGACAGCAGGTTGGCGAACAACGGTGCGTCTTCGACCAGCGCCTCGTCCGCCTCGCGCAACAGAGTTTCCAGCTTGCCGAGCTTGGTCTCTCCAAGGTCATCGGCCGCGAAGCCGGCGGCGCGTTCAAGTTGCTGGATCGTCGGGTGCAGGGCGCTGTTGGTGTGATAGGGCGAACATTGATAGCGGACGCGGGTGTGATCGCGGTCGCTGACCTGATCGCGCAAGCCTTGCATCAGGCGCGATTTGCCAATGCCGGCCTCGCCTGAAATCAAAACCACCTGACCCTCGCCGTTCTCCGCCAGGTGCCAGCGGTCGAGCAACAGTTGCAGTTCGGATTCCCGACCGACGATTTCGGTCAACTGAGCGCCGTGCGCGGAATCGAACCGGCTTTCCACAGCCACTTCGCCCGTAATTGGCCAGGCCTGGACGCCGTCATCGAAGCCCTTCAGGTTGTGAGTGCCGGGATCGCCGACTGTGAACGCCAAATCGATCAGTTGCCGTGTCGCTTCGCCAACGACGACTTGGCTCGGCTCGGCCACCCCCTGTAAACGGGCCGCCAGGTTGGGCGTCTCACCGGTAACCGCTTCCGCGTCGCGGCCGCTTTCGCCGACCAGATCGCCGACCACGACCTGGCCCGTGGAGATACCTACGCGCGCCTCCAATGCGTTGCCATCTCCGACTGGAACATTATTGACCGCCACGACCGCGTCCAGCCCCGCGCGCACCGCGCGTTCGGCCTGGTCCTCGTAGGCCTGCGGCCAGCCGAAGTAGGCCAATACACCATCACCAAGATACTTCGCCACATAGCCGCCGTAGCGCACCACCGCGCCCGCCACCGCATCCTGATAGCGGCGCATGACATCGCGCAGGTCCTCGGGATCAAGTTGGCGGGACAGTGCAGTGGAGCCGACGAGATCGCAGAACATCACAGTCAGTTGCCGGCGTTCAGCTGCCGTTGGGCGCTGATCCGGCACGGCGCCAGTGCCGGCAACGTCTTGCATGCCGTCACTGGCGTTCAATGCTGCTGTCGCATTCAAAAGTTTCCGGCGAATGCCCACCGCTTGCACGCCAATTTCCTTGAGGTCGTCACTTGTCAGGGTAGGCAGAACATCCGCATCGATAAGGTTCTCTTCGAACGCATCGGCATACTCGCCGAGCCCGAGACCCTCCAACCACTGACGAATATCGTCCATCATCGACCTTTGCTCTTCCGATAATCAGCCTATCAGACTAAACGTGATTGGCGAATGGCCCCCAAATTTTTGCGGGCATTGAATACAGCTGATCATGCTCTAAATGCGATAAACCGTCAGGACTTCCCGGCGCCCCCGGATTTTCCGTGGGCCCAAGTTCGCGGCGTTTTCAAGACCGGCGGCAGCATGGGTGGCCTGGGACAGCAGAATGGTGACCGCTGTATTCGGATCATCCAGTTCGTGCCCCAATTCTTCCAGGCGGTTGGCGATATTCACCGCATCGCCGACGATGGTGTAGTTTATGCGCTGGGGTGCCCCGATATTTCCCACGATGACCGGGCCGGTGTGAAGGCCGATGCGCAGGGCAAGCGGGGCGCCCGCACGGTTCTTATTGTCCGCCTCCACCGCCCTTCGGATGGCCAAGGCGGCACGGCAGGCGCGGGCGGCATGATCGGGCTGTTCCTCGGGCGCGCCCCAAAACGCCATGACGGAATCGCCGATATACTTATCAATGGTGCCGCCCTCGGCCTCGATACAGGCGCCCACGTCCGCGAAGTGATCATTCAGCAGGGCCGCCGTCTGCTGCACGTCCATTTTTTCCGAAAGGGCGGTAAAGCCGACGATATCGGTAAACAGCACCGTCACATCCCGCTGCACGGAACGCTCCAGCACCCCCTCGCCCTGGCCCATGAGGCGGCGCACTAGGCTGCGCGGCACGTAGGTTTCGAACCAGCGCAACGAGGTGATCATGTTGTTAAAGGCCAGGCCCGCGTCATTCATCTCCCTGATGCGGCTGGCGGGCAGCGGCACGAAATCATCCAGGGACAGATCCCGAACCTGACCGGCGGCCCGGGCCAGTTGCGTTAACGGCTTGGCAATATGCCTGCTCAAAACCCAGGCCAGCAGCAATGACAGCACAAGGGCCACCAGCCCGGCCAGGCTGGCCCCCATCACGCGATTGAACTCGGCCTCAACATCATCGTCCCGGAAATAGACACCGATCTCCCACGGTACCTCGCCAAACCAGTTCATCCGCCGCGCGATCAGGGGATAGGCCTCGCCATCGGCGGTGCCGACGATTTGCACACCCATGTCCCGCGACATCCGGCCGCCATAATCCGGGCCCAGTTCCGGGTTCAGGTAGGCCTTGAGAACGGGATCGCCGAAATTCTTGACCAGAGGCAGGGGCTGTTTCGGCGAGGCGCCCTTGATGCCCTTCGCCAGACGCCGGTGAGCGAGGACGAAGCGTCGGTCGTAGAGCACGAAAACCTCGCCTTCCATGGCCAGGTTTTCGGCCGCCAATATGGCTGAAAGTTGCGAGACCGCCACCGAGGCGGCGAGCAGGCCCACGAACCGGCCTTCCCTCCATACCGCGCGGCGCACGTTCAACAATGTCAGGGGAGCATTCGGCGCCCGGAGAACTCTACCCCAATGCGTGCCGTGGCGGGCTTTCGACTGATTGATCTGGCGCACGATTTCCGGTGATTTTTCAAAAGACGCCGCCTCCATTTGGGCGCCGTTATCTTCGCGCGTGGCCATTAGGCCGCGGCCATTTTGATCCAGAAACACCAGGGAGCCGACCTGCGGCATTCCGGCTAAAGCGGACGTTAGGGCCTGCGATACGTCATCGCGATCCACCAGATCGATTTGACTGTTTTCCATCCGCTGGCCAAGGAATTCGACGGCCATTTCCGCCGGCCGCAGACGTTGCTCAATTGCGGACTGAACATCGTCCAACACCGCTTCGGCCAGTTTTCGGGTCAGAGATACAGTGTTTTCCCGCGCGCTCCACAATCCCAACAACAGCACCACAACGACCGCCGCCAGCACCAAACCGCCGAAACCGGCCATCAGCGCTGTCCCCATGCCGAACCGGAATTGGCTGGTGATAGGCACGGGTTCCGCCGAATTGACGCTGTCTCGCCTGATCTTTACCATATCGGAAACAATGTGCAGGGTTCCTTTCGCCGCGTCCAGCCGGCATTCAACAACCGACGCGGCTATATCAACGGGCTTAGACCGTTTAGCATAGTATTCGAATAGCCAAGAAATGAGGTGGGCAAGTCAACTGAAATTATGGCCCCCAAACCTAAACTTAACTGTAGACCGCAGATGCCACATACCCATGGATAATGGATTATTTACCAATATTGTGTCAGAATTCGTAGTAGTTACATTGTGAGAATAACAGTTGGTTGTTTTCAGCCGCAGTGTGACATGGGGGGATATACATGTCCGATACTGTTAAGCGCTTGCTTGTGGTGGATGACGAACCGGATTTTGCCGATTTCGTGAAACGAACGGCGGAAGGTATTGGCTATATAGTCACCGCCATATCAAACCCCAATCTTTTCAAGAACGCCTACAAGGATAGCGATCCCGACGTTATTGTATTGGACATGGTGATGCCGGATATCGAAGGTATCGAACTGGTGCAATGGCTGGCGGAACAGGGTTGCACGGCGCGGATTTTGGTTGTTACCGGCTACAATCCCTACTATGGCAAGATGGCTCTGGGTCTGGGTGAAGTTCGCGGCTTAAAGGTGGAAACTCACCAAAAACCCATCTCCTTGGCCACTCTGCGCGAGGCACTCTCATAACCCAGCCCTTGATCCGGCAAGGGCCGCGTTGCGGTGCGGCGCGGAGAGGCTTATCCTACACTCAAAGCATTAGAGCAATTTTTGCAGGGAGTAAGTCGGGTGAGCCAGGTATTGGACGGTGTACGAGTTTTGGATTTTGGGCGTTATATCGCCGGACCGGTTTGCGGCATGATGTTGGCGGATCTCGGTGCGGAGGTGATCCGCGTTGAAAAGATCAATGGTAGCGAGGACCGCTATACCGCGCCCGTCGGCGAGGGTGCGGAGGGGGAGGAGAGCGTCGGGTCCTCCTACATGCACATCAACCGCAACAAACTGGGCCTGACCCTGAACCCCATGAAGCCGGAGGGGCGGGAAATCGTCAAACAGCTGGTGGCGACGGCGGATGTAGTCATCGCCAACCTGCCGATGGAGACTCTCGCCGCCATGGGCCTTGATTATGAAACGCTATGCGAGAGCAAAAAGGATATCATCCTGACCACGGTCTCGGCCTTCGGTTCCGTCGGCCCCTATAAGGACCGGGTCGGCTTTGACGGCGTCGCGGCCGCCATGTCGGGCATGATGCATCTGTCGGGCTATCCGGATGAGCCCATGAAGGCGCATACGCCATGGGTCGATTTCGGCACCGCCTCGGCCGCCACCATCGGCACCCTGGCCGCCCTTCTGCACAGACGCGCAACCGGCGAGGGACAGCGGGTGGAGGGCAGCCTTCTTAGTACCGCCTTGCTGTTCAACAACGGCTCGCTGATCGAACAGGCGTTGATCAAGGCGGACCGGGTCGGCAGCGGCAACCGCGGTCAGACCGCCGCCCCCTCCGACGCCTTTAAATGCATGAACGATGAATGGATTCTGGTGCAGATCGTTGGCCAGCCGTTGTACGAACGTTGGGCCGCCCTGATGGGCGATGATTATTGGGTCAATGACCCCAAGTTCAAGGATGACCTGGCCCGCGGCGACAACGG
>JAPYPT010000273.1 GCA_029937535.1 Alphaproteobacteria bacterium | reverse complement strand
GTGCCGGGGTAATCCGCCAGCATCTCCTGCAACAGATCCAGGGTTTCCAGGTCCAGATCGTTGGTCGGCTCGTCCAACAGCAAAAGATTAGACGGCCTGGCCAGGGCGCGGGCCAGCATCACCCGGCCTCTTTCCCCACCCGACAGGGCCGAGAGCACGGTGCCGATCTGTTCCGGCTGGAACAGAAAATCCTTCATGTAACTGATCACATGCTTGTTTTGTCCGGCCACGCTGACCCGGTCGCCGCTGCCTCCCGTTAGGGCCTCGGACAGGGTGGCGTTATCGTCCAGGCTTTCCCGCCGTTGGTCCAGAGTGGCGATGGCAAGATTGGCGCCCAGGCGGACGCTGCCCGTATCGGGTTCCAGCACCCCGGTCAGCATATTCAGCAAGGTGGTCTTCCCGGCGCCATTGGGGCCGACGATGCCGACCCGGTCGCCGCGCTGAATGCGGGTTGAGAAATCCGTCGCGATGGCCGTGCCGTCATAGGCCTTCGATATGCTCTTGGCCTCGGCCACTAACTTGCCGGACAGGCCGCTCTCGGTCACCTCCAGCTTGACGCCGCCCGTGGGCCGGATCCTCTCGCGGCGTTGTTGGCGCAAGGCGTGCAGGGCGCCCAGGCGGCGCTGGTTGCGCTTGCGCCGGGCGGTGACGCCATAGGTCAGCCAATGTTCCTCGCGCACGATCTTGCGGTCCAGCTTGTGCTGGTCATCCTCTTGTTGTTGCAGGGTTTCGTCGCGCCAGGCCTCGAACGCCGCGAAGCCCTGGTTCAGGTGCCGGGTTTCACCCTGGTTCAGCCAGATGGTGGCCCGTGACAGCGTGGAGAGAAAGCGGCGGTCATGACTGACCATGACCAGGGCCGAGCGCAGACTTTTCAGTTCACGCTCCAGCCATTCGATGGCGGGCAGATCCAGATGGTTGGTGGGTTCATCCAGCAATAGGATATCGGGTTCCGGCGCCAAGACGCGGGCCAGGGCCGCGCGCCGGCTTTCCCCGCCCGACAGATGGCCGGGCGCTTCATCGCCGCGCAGGCCCAGTTGTTCCAGCAAATAGATCGCCCGGTGCGGATCGTCGCCCGGCGCCAGGCCGGCCTGTACATAGGACAATACATCCACATGACCCGTCAGGTCGGGCTCCTGGGGCAGATAACGCACGGTCACGCCGGGTTGGAGAAATATCTCGCCGCCGTCGGCTTCGATCTGCCCGGCGGCGATCTTCAGTAATGTGGACTTGCCCGAACCATTGCGCCCCACCAGACACAGGCGGTCGCCCATGGATACGGACAGCTCGGCGCCCCGCAACAAGGGCGTGCCGCCGAACGTCAGATCAATGTCACGCAAGATAAGAATGGGTGGGGCCATGGATAGGTCTTATAAAGGGCCAGTCGCGCCAAACAAGCCATGATCGGAGGAAACCGAGAGATGAAAATCGATGACGTGAATTTGACCCTGTTCGCCTGGGACGATATTCCGGCCACCCGCTATGGTCATCATACCGGCCAGTTCGCCGGCTCCTCCAGCATGGGTCTGTTGACGATCCGGACCGATGACGGCGTGGAAGGGCACGCCTTTCTGGGTTCCGCGGCCAACGGCGGCGATATGGACGGCCCCGGCCTGATCAAGCATCTGAAACCCCAGATCATGGGCGAGGACCCCCTGGACCGGGAAAAACTCTATACCCGATTGTGGAGCCGGAACCGCTATTGCACCCTGCGCACCATCGGCGCCGTGGACGTGGCCTTGTGGGATCTTGGGGCCAAGGCGGCAAAGATGCCGCTGTACAAGATGCTGGGCGGCTACCGGGACAAGGTGCCGGCCTATGCCTCCTCCGCCGTGATGTCCGACCCTGGCGCCTATGCGGACGAGGCCCGGCAATACCGCGACGACGGCTGGGCCGCCTACAAGATCCATCCACCGACCCAATGGCAGACCGATATCAAGGTCTGCGAGGCGGTGCGCAAGGCGGTGGGCGATGATTACAAGATCATGCTGGATAGCACCTGGTCCTACAATTACGAGGAGGCGATCAAGGTGGGCCGGGCGATCGAGGGCCTGGGCTTCCACTGGTACGAAGATCCCCTGGCCGATGACGATATGTACAATTGCATCAAGCTCCGGGAAAAGCTGGATATCCCCCTGATGGCGACGGAGTATTCCGCCGGCGGCTTCACCAATTACGTGCCGTGGATTTTGAACAAGGCCACGGACTATCTGCGCGGCGATGTGGCGGTGAAGGGCGGTATCACCTCGATATTGAAGACGGCCCATCTGGCCCAGGCTTTCGCCATGAATTACGAGGTGCATCATGGCGGCAATTCCCTGAACAATTACGCCAATCTGCATGTCATCCTGGCGATTTCCAATTGCCAGTTCTTTGAAGTGCTGCTGCCCAGCGGGGCGCAGAAATACGGCATCATCGATGATCTGACGCCTGATGCGGAAGGCTTCATTCATGCCCCCACCGGGCCGGGCCTGGGCGCCAACATTGATTTCGAGCTGATCGAAAACAAGAAACAGACGGTATTGCGTTAGGAGGGAGAGGCAAGATGAGCAGATTGAGTGGCAAGCGGGCCATCGTGACGGGTGCCGCCAGCGGCATCGGGCGGGCCAGCGCGCGCATTTTCGCCCGGGAGGGCGCCGCCGTGGTTGCCGTCGACCGGGCCGAGGAAGGTTTGGCGGAGACGGTGACGATGATTGAGGCAGCCGGCGGCAGGGCCATGGCGGTCAGCGCGGACGTCGGTGACGAGGACGCGGTTTCGGGCTTCATCAAGACCTGTGTTGAGAGCTACGGCGGTCTGGACGTGATCTACGCCAATGCCGGGGTCTCGGGCGGCCGGGTGCCGTTGGCCGAGCAGACGGTGGAGCATTGGCAGGATATCCTGCGGGTCAACCTGATCGGGCCGTTCTTGTGCATCAAGCATGGCGCCCCGATCATGGCGGCGGCGGGCAAGGGCTCCATCATCTGCACCGCCTCCGTCGCGGCGCTGCGGGCCAATGCGGGCGGGCCGCCCTATGCCGCCTCGAAGGCCGGCGTGGTCAGCCTGGTGCAAACAATGGCCAATGAATTTTTCGCCACCGGCGTGCGCTTCAACGCCATTTGCCCCGGCCTGATCGAGACCGGCATGACCAAACCGACCTTCGACCGGGCCCGCAGCAAGGGCACGGACGGCAAGATCGGCCAGCTCAACCCCACCCGGCGCAACGGCGAACCCGAGGAGATCGCCAACATGGCCTTGTTCCTGGCCTCCGACGAGGCCTCCTACGTCAATGGCCAGTCCTTCGCCGTCGACGGCGGCCTGTCCTCCACCCACCCCTTCGTCCCCAAAGGCTGATCGGAAGATGCCCCATCGCCGCGACCCTTAATACGGTGACGTAATAACTATTAAATTTAAATTTCGCTGATTACTGCGCTGTAAATAGATACTACGTCGCCGCATTAAAAATTCCGGCAGACGGAATCACTTGAAATAATCGCTGGATCAAAGCGGCAGGGCGCGGCGGATCAGGGGGACGATGGCGATCATCTTGCCGATGGGTTCGTTGATGAACTGGGACAGCGCGGCGCGGATCTGGGGGCGGACATCGTCTGTCAGGGCCGTTTCCGGCCGGGCTAGGCTGCCGGCGAGTTGGGCGGCGCGGCGGCGGCCATCGGATATGACGCCAAGGATCAGGGGTTCCAGTCGGCCATGGGCGGCGAAGGGCGCGATCAGGGTATGAACCAGGGCCAGATAGGCCGGCCAATGGGCCAGGTGGCGGTACATGCTGGCCAGGATTTCATCGCGCCCGCCGATGCGGTTCAGATCCTCCACCAAAGCGCGCACAGGGGGGCTCATATCGTCCAGGGCCAGCAGCACGGGCATTTCGCCGGCGACGGGGTCTTCGTCGGCGGGCGGCGGCGGCGCTTCGCCGGGTGGCGCGGACGTGCCGTCCAAATGGGCCAGCAGGGCGCCCAGGGCGATGATATTCAGAGCGTTGCTGCGTTCGTAGCTGCGTTGAATCATTTCAATCCGCGCCAGATCATCCGCCGATAACCCGGCGGCGCCCAAGGCCGGGCCGCTTAACCCGGTCAATGCCGGAACTTCCAACCCCGCCCGCAAGGCCGCCGCCTGAGAGCCGATGGCGCCACTGGCATAAAGCGGCTTCAACGCGTCCCAGGCCCAGGACAGGCCGCCCGGAAAGACGGCTAAATGGCGCCATATGAGATTGACCACGGGGACGCCGAGCGTGGCGCGGATATCGCCGTAAAGCGCCGCGATATCGCCCTCTGCCTCGGCTTCGGAAATGGTGGCGACCGGATCGCCCGACGGATTAGCCATATCAGGGAACCAGGACTATCTTGCCATGGGCGCCCGGCTGCATCACCGCGCCCCGGCTGCCCATCACCACGATCCGCCCGTTGGGGGCGGCGATCTCTATATCCGCGGCCAGATTAATGTTGGCCAGCATTTCCAGAATGATATTCGCTCCCCGGCCTGCCGACAGATCCGAGACCGCATTTAAATAGCCTGGTTTTGTGTGATCCAGCGCATGAACCCGGATGGCTTTCATGGCGGGGCTCCCGTTTCCTCAATCGGCACCTTCAACGATAAATGCGCTGCCGGTGGAGGCGGTCTGGCGCAGGCCGATAATGGCTTGGTATTCCTCGGAATTGTACCATTCGTTGGCCCGGGCATAACTGGGGAATTCAATCACCACCACCCGCGGCCCCGGTGCGTCGCCCTCTAGACTTTCCCATTGTCCGGCGCGAACGATGAATTTGCCGTCGAAGTTGGCGACGGTGCCGGGGGTCTGGGCGGTGTATTTGGCGTAGGTTTCCGCGTCATGCACGTCGATTTGCGCGATCATGTAGCCTTTGGCCATGGCCTTTCTCCTTTCGATTTATTGCATGTCTTCCGGGCGGACCTGGCGGATGTCGTGACTGCCTCTGACCAGTTCGTCGGCGGCCAGCACAAACAGGCTCAAATTGGCCATGGGGATATTGGTGTATTCCGAGAGGGGCAGATCATTAACATAGCAGACCAGGGTGCGCAGGACACCGCCATGGACGGCGAGAAAAACCCGCTCGCCCGGTTCGATGCCGGCGACGATGTCGGTCACGCCGGCGACCACGCGGTCCTGTAAATCCGCCAGGCTCTCCCCGCCCCACGGCGCGCCCTCCCATGGCGCCTCCTGCCAGGTGCGGACGGCGGTCGGATCACGCTCGGCGGCTTCCGTCGCCAGCAAGCCCTCCATCCAGCCCAGGCCGATTTCGATGCAGCGCGGCTCTATCGCATCGGGTTTGCGGTTGAACAGGCAAGCCACGGTTTGCCGGCAACGCAGGGCGGGGGAGGAGATGACGCGGTCGGGCTGATAGGGCATGCGCTTGCCCAAGGCGATGGCCTCGCTACGGCCATTTTCAGAGAGGGAGCTGTCCATTTGCCCTTGAAACCGTAGGGGCGGACCATTCCAAACCGTGTGGCCATGGCGGATCAGATAAAGTTGTTTTTCTGGCATGAAACTTAAATATTTTGGGAATCGCTATTGTGAAGGGCCAATCATTCCATGCTTCGATGGGCCTGGACAGGGAAACCTTGCCGGGGCCACTATCACTGTCTTGGGAAATTTCTATTCGTGGAGGTGAGCCATGGTACAGATTGGCAAGCAGGACGGCGCGACCACCCTTATTCTCAACCGCCCGAAACAGCGCAATGCGCTTGATGCCGGCGTAATCGACGGCCTGATCCAGGCGATCGAGGAGGCGGAGGCCGACAGCGCCACACGCTGTCTGGTCATTCGCGGCGCGGGCGGCAATTTTTGCGCCGGGCGGGATTTGACCCAGCCGCCCGACCGTGATCTCGCCTCCGCCCTGGCGGCGGATGAAACCTGGACCAAGGTCATCCGCCTGCTGCACCGGATGTCGAAACCCACCGTGGCCGTGGTCGAGGGCTATGCGGTGGCGGGCGGTTTTACCCTGGCCATGATCTGCGATTTCGTGCTGGCGGAGGAAGAGGCGCAGTTCGGCGCCCTGGAAATGCGCCGGGGCTTTCCCGCCGCCATCAACACGCCGGTGTTGAGCCAATTGGTCGGGCCCCGTCTGGCGCTGGAGTTCCTCATGTTCGGCGACCTGATCCCCGCCCGCCGCCTGTACGACGTGGGCCTGATCAACCGCCTGGTGGAAGGCGCGGAAGCCTTGAACCAGGTGGCCCAGCAATTCGTCGGCAATCTGGTGGCCCTGGACCCGGACGCCGTGCGCATGACCAAGGAAGGCCACCGCGCCGCCCGCAACATGCCCCTGCTCGACGCCCTGGAAATGGGCAAACTGGGCAACGCCCTGATCGCGGCCTCGGGCCGCATGGACGAGGCCATGCAAGGCTATGCCGATGGCAAGAAGGGGGGATAAGCATTTTTCGAGCTTTGCCAATCGGGTTTTACAGTAACCGGTATCGGGACGCAGCAACCCACCCATACTTCTGAAAGGCTATTAGGCGACAATTAACCCATGCTTCGGAAGCAGGTCGCGTAGTACATAGTTTCGGTGTAGGGAGGCCGCTTGATAGAAGTGCCAGATAGGCGAGGCCATGGCTGCCGTGTAATTTTCTTGTTCATCAAATTCCCGCCACTGGTCATTCCAAGAAGCGCCTTCATATTCCGGGATTTGCTCACCGGGTTCGCCGAATACCGTTCCTTCCCTTGCTGCATCCTGCCATGCCTGAATACGCGTTTCCTTGTCTCCTTGAACGGCAAGGACGGAAAAAACGCGCGTTGCGATGTCATCAAAGGAGCGGTGTTGACCGCTTCCATAATCGTCACGCCGCGCCATGGCGAACCGTCGAAACATTTCGTGTAGCGCCCGGCAACCACGGAAAAACGTGACCGGGTTGC
>JAPYPT010000272.1 GCA_029937535.1 Alphaproteobacteria bacterium | reverse complement strand
AGTGGTTGTCCGATCAAGGAGATTGGACAGTACAAAGAAAAACGCAGTGGACCGCAGCGCGTAGTTTGCGGAATGACATCGCTCACAAAAAACAGCAGAGCATTTTCGATCCGACCATGGCAGTGAGAAACGTCAACACGACAATTGAGCTGATAAATGAGCTTTTCGGTGACACCAATATCACGATGCGGTAGCGAACAATTCTGAACACCGGATAGGTCATCCGGTGCCCGAAATCATAAACACCTTCAAGATACACGACCCAGAGCCAGGGATGCTGGGCTGAATTCAATTTGCCGGCCCGTACCGATCCTCGATCATCGATTGCGCCCTTCCTATATCCGCGACCGCTGGCGACGGTATTACCATTAGGTCGTGGCAAACTTTTAGTGAAGATTTGATCTCATTGGCAGTCAAATCGCCTGTGGGAACATCATCAATCTGGACTCGGGCAAACGGAAACAAACGACTGACATAGGCGTGAAGCTTCGCCGTGTCGTGCATGAAAATGGCTTTATCAAAATTTGGAGTATTCCGACGCGCATTGTGAATTTGGTAATCGAAGACCAGGTTGGAAAACTCAGGCTCATATTCAGTAAGAGCTTTCACCACATCCATCGCCTCCCCCGGCGGTTCAATCGTGGTCAAATCGCTACTTAAGATCGAGCGCTCCATGCTTTCTTTCAGATAACCCATTATGCCATTCAAAGCATCAGGCAGATGCGCTCGCGCCACACGATACTGACCCACGCGGATCTCCTCGTGTCGTCTTTTCTCGACGTTGATTTGCCTGCTCATAACGGCAACGGTAATGAGCGCCGCAAGAAGCGCAATCCCCGCACCGATCAACGTCTGCCATTCCTTGACGCCCCCAACGATGTAAGAAATCTGCTCCAATTTGGTCAGCGAGCAAGCCCACCAATCAATATTCTCAGGATCCATGCCACAATCCTATATAAGTTGTTATAATATACTACATATTCATGCTCAGAGTGTCCAGATTTCGAAAATTTTCGCGCGGATTCTTTCTGACAAATATGCATCTTTTCACAGATTTTCTGAAAGCAAGAATCCCCAGTGCGTTGAAACGGGCTGTAACGCTCATACAAAGGAAAATGAAATTTCAGCATTTCAGGAAGCTATAAAACGATGTCGCCGGTCTATGACTCTTAAAACGCGACAATCCTAGGTCATTCAAAACGAGACCCCCGGAGTGTCTTAAAGTGAACTCATGATTTGCTAACAGCTTCTAAATCCAACGCAGATAATCCTGCGCGCCTTAATTTTATGTTAAGTATTGACAATAGTTCTTATAAAATTTATATAATTTACTCATAAGTTTTATGGAGAACAACATGGCAAACGATACGATCGCTGTTTTCACAGCAAAAAGCACAGAGCGCCTCCTGAGAGAAGGCGGATCGTCTTCTTGGAATCTCAACAGAGGCAATGCGCGTCAAATGAAATACGTGGTCTGCACAAGAAATGCACATGCGGACTGGTCCGAAGGCGACGAAGAACATGGATCCGCATTCGTTGTCGGCAGAATATCAGACATCGTCCCCTCTCCGGCTTCCGAAGGACGTTGGCTAATTCAATTCAACCAATTCGCCCGTATATCAAATGCAAACACCTGGGGCGGATGGCGAAACCCTGTCCGTTATACGTCATTAGATGCCCTTAATCTGGATATCGATGATTTGGAGTTCGAAAATGTTTCGAGCACCTCGACCGTGATTGACGACCAGCCAAGACCATCTGCACCCGAGGGAAACGCTCTAACTATCGATGAAGCCAAGCGTGGTCTTGCGGCGACCTTTGGGGTCGATCCGGGTGCTATCGAGATCACAATAAGGGGCTAGCTCACCCTCGTCCCAGACTTAATCAGTAACCTATGTCGCCGGGCTGTACACAAAAAAATTGGCGCGCCCGGCAGGACTCGAACCTGCGACATCCGGATTAGAAATCCGGTGCTCTATCCAACTGAGCTACGGGCGCCCATGGGGTACTTAGATCGGTTCCGTACCGGGGCCGCGGACGGTGGTGGAGCCGAAATTGTCGGCGTAGGTGCGGACCCAGACCTTGCGTTTCTTGGGCTCGCGCACCCGGTATGCAATGTCGTTGCGTTGGCAATAGGCGATGGCGGCCTCGCGGGTGGGGAAATTGAGGCTGACTTCCTGGCGCATATCCGTGGCGGAGGTCCAGCCCATCAGGGGCTCGATCCCACGCGCCGCCGAGAGATCGAAATCCAGACGCCAGGTTTTGACCTTGCCGCGCCCCGATTGCATCACGCCCTTGGCCGGTTGATAAATCGTCGCCGCCACCTGTCCCTTGCTCACCCGATGACCCCTATCGCTGAAATTTGCACTGCCGCTATAGCCCATGGACAGAGCGGCGACAATAGCCCAGCATCGGGCAAGGCGCGGACAGCGTCAAGTCACGAGGCGGGTAGCGAGGCGGCAACATGACAACGAGGAAAATGCATCTGGCGCAATTCCTGGTGCACGGGCCCAGCTATCACAGTCTGGCCATGTGGCGGCATCCGGAAACGGCGGCCCGGAACTACGACTGGACCCAGCCGGAGCTATACCAGCACATCGCCAAGGTCTGCGAACGGGGCAAGTTCGACATGGTCTTCTTCGCCGACCTGAACTACATCTCCGACACCTATCAAAACAGCCTGGAACCGGCCCTGCGCTACGCCACTCAGGCGCCCGAGCACGACCCCCTTCCCTTGCTGTCCTGGATGGGCGCGGTGACCAACCGCATCGGCCTGGGCGCGACCTTGTCGGTCAGCCATCATCAGCCGTTTTATGCGGCGCGGCTGTGGGCCACCCTGGATCATCTGACCAAGGGCCGGGCCGCCTGGAACGTGGTGACATCGCTCAATCATAATCAGGCCGCCAATTTCGGCGAAGAACGCCAGAATAGCGATGCCCGCTACGAGCGCGCTCACGAGTTCATGGAGGTCTGTCAAAAATTATGGCGCAGCTGGGATGAAGACGCCGTGGTCATGGACCGCGAGGCCGCCATCTTCGCCGATGCCGCGAAGGTGCGGCGGATCGAGCATAAAGGCCCGCATTTCCAATCCCGCGGCCCCTTGAATGTGATCCGCTCGCCGCAGACCGGGCCGGCGATCCTGCAGGCCGGCACCTCGCCCAAGGGGGTTGATTTCGCGGCGCAATATTCCGACGCCATCTTCGCCATTCAGCCCCGCGCCGAGGACGCCGCCACATATTTCACCGCCATCAAGGACCGCATGGATGCCTTTGACCGCAAGCCCGCCGCCTGCAAGATCCTCTTCGGCATGCAGCCCATCATCGGCGCCAGCGAGGCCGAGGCCCTGGAGAAGCAGGAATTGCACAATTCCCTGGTGCCCCTGGATGGCGGCATGGCCATCCTGTCGGCGCATCTGGATTTCGATCTCGCCCAACTCGACCCCGGGGCGGAGATGGCGGAGCGCCAGGAACCGGAACTGCAACGTCTGAAAACCCGTTACCGCAAATCGTCCGGCGCCTCCATGACCGTGGCCGAGGTCGCCGCCCGCCATGGCCAAAGTGTCGGCCTGCCGCAATTTACCGGCACCCCGACCATGATCGCCGACAAAATGGAAGCCTTCATGAATGAAGCGGGCGGCGACGGCTTCATGCTGTCGCCGATCCATTGTCCCGGCGCGATCGAGGAATTCGTCGACCTGGTGGTGCCTGAATTACAGCGGCGCGGCCACTTCCGCACGGATTATGCCGGCACCACCCAGCGCGACCATCTGAGCCAGTTCGATTGACGCCATCAAAAACCATGATACCGTAGCGCCTATTCACTGGTTGAATGAAAATCAGGTTTTGAATTTGGGGGCGAGAGATGGCGCAAACAGGGTATCAATTGGCGGAAGGCGCCGCGGAACGATACGAAAGAATTAATGTGCCGACGATGAGCGGACCGGCAGCGGAACGCATATTGGAACATATCAACATTGGCGCCACCGACCGCGTGTTGGATCTGGCCTGTGGCACCGGCATCATGACCCGGTTAATAACCAAAAAGTATGAGAAGACCGGCGGCGTCACTGGTTTGGACTTCAACGACGGCATGCTCAAGATGGCCCGGTCACTTTCTCCAAAGGCTGATTTTTCCATCGAATGGTGCCAGGGGGATATTTGCGACCTGGCATTTGGGGATGGTCAATATGAACTGGTCCTTTGTAATCACGGCCTGCAGTTCATTCCCGACAAAGCCGCCGGCTTCTCCGAAATCATCCGGGTGCTGGTACCGGGAGGCCGTCTTGCCTTTAAGTGTCTGGAGTGCCGAGCCGGCCTTAAATGTCGCCATTGCCGATTCCCTACGTCGCCACATCAGTGATGAATGGGCGGATATTTGCCTGTCGCCGTTTTCATTTCGCGACAGTAGCATCATCCACCAGCTTGTTGAGAGTGCGGGGTTTCGGGCAATTGAAATGCAAGAGATAGAGTTCATTCGACGGCTGCCCGCAACAACGTCGGCGATCTTGGAGCTGGCGGCGAGCTCTCATTTTTCCGGCGCCATGGATGCGGTGAGCGAGGAGACCCGGCAAACAATTGCAGGGGAGGTTTGTGACGCCATGGCCGACTACAGGGATGGCGAAGACTTCGCAAATCCCATGAGGAATTTCCTGGTACAGGCCGGAAAGCCGTAGCGGGCGGAAAATCGCGCAAGGCAGTTAATAGGGGGACGGAATTCTTATATCGTCCGCCGACATTGCCAGCCGCCCGATCGGTAACGATATAAGTATTCCGTCCCCCTATTAACTGCCGCTTCCGTATCAGTTCCCCCTAATAACCTATGTCGAGCCAGCCCGCGCGCCGCCGTCGACGTGGATGACCTGGCCGGTGATGTAGCGGGCCTTGGGCGAGGAGAGGAAGGCGACCAGGACGCTTAGGTCTTCCGGCTCGCCGATGTAGCCGGCCGGGCAATTAGCCTCGACCCAGGCGCGCTGGACGGCCTCTGTGGGCATCAGGCGTTCGTCGATCTGTTCGGAATGGATACGGCCCGGCGGGATGCAGTTTACAGTCACGCCATCGCCGCCCACTTGGCGCGAAAGGGCCTTGGCCCAGATATGCACGGCGCCGTTGGGGGGCACGGCGGCGTTCATGGCCGCCGGCTCGTCGTTGCCGGTGATATTGATTATGCGGCCGAACTTGCGGTCCCGCATGCCCGGTATAACGGCGTGGGCTAAACGCCGCCCGGCGGTGAAATTCAACGCCATGGCTTCATCCCATTCAGCTTCGGTGCCCAGTCCGGGCATGGGACGGGAGCCGCCGGCGTTGTTAATCAGGATATCAAGCTGGCCAAAATGGTTCTCAACCACCGCCAAGACCCGCTCGGCCATGCCCTCGCTGGTGACGTCCTCGACAATGACCAGGGGCCGCTTATGGCCCTGCCCCGCGATGGCGTTCGCCACCGCCTCCAACAAATCCTGGCGCCGGGCGAGGAGGGCCAGACGGCAGCCTTCGGCGGCCAGATGTTCGGCGATGGACACGCCCAGGCCAATGCTGGCGCCCGTCACCAACGCGACGCGGCCGGCCAATTGCAAATCCATGTTCAATCTCCCCAGATAAATAACTTGTGGCCGCACAGTATCGCGCCGCTGGCGATCTTGAAAGACGGTGTATAGTGAACGGAGCCGCCAGAATGAATTTCAAACCATAAAGCCGTGGGCATGATTGATCTATCCGGATATCGTTTGTTCATCACCGGCGCCGGTTCGGGCATCGGCCTGGCATCGGCGCAGGGCGCCCGTGCGCTGGGCGCAAGGGTCGCGGGCACTATCCGTGGTGATGAGCAACGCCAAGCACTAGCGCAATTTATTGGCAACGAAGATATCTTCGATGTCGATGTCACCGACAGCGTGGCCCTTGAACAAGCGATGGCGACGAGCATTGCCCGATTTGGCGGTCTGGATGGCGCCCTGGCCTGCGCCGGCATCATTGCGCTGTCGCCATCCACCGAGACCACGGACCAGGTCTGGCAGGATGTCATCGGCACGAATTTGACCGGTTGCTTCAATCTGGCGCGGGGCGCGGCACTGCATATGAAAGGCGCGGGCAAAGGTTCCATCGTGATGATATCCAGTCAGATCGGCCTGGTCGGCCATCCCCGGGCAGCGGCCTATGCAGCGTCGAAATCCGGCATCAACGGCCTGACCCGCGCAATGGCATTAGAGCTGGGGCCCGCTAACGTACGCATCAATGCTGTCGGCCCCGGCCCCGTAAATACGGAGATGACGGCGGAAACCCGATCGATCCCGGAGCGCCGGGAATATTTGTTAAATGGTATTCCCATGGGCCGCTTTGGCGAGGCGGAGGAAATTGCCAATACAAATTTGTTTCTGCTGTCCGATGCGGCCTCGTTCATCACGGGTCAGGTGATTTGCGTCGACGGCGGTTATACGGCTAAATAATCACTAGAAAAGGGGAGGAAACAACCATGACCGCACCGACCAAGGACAACGATTACATCCAGGCCTTCATGGCCGAACGGACGCCGGATTTCAGCCGCGCCGCGCTGATCGTGGTGGATATGCAATATGCCACCGGGCACCGGGAGGGCGCGCTGGGACGCCGCCTTACGGCGGAGGGCTCCAATGTGGCGGGCTATCGCTTCGATCGGATCGAGACGAAGGTGGTGCCCAATATGAAACGTCTGCTGGAGCGGTTCCGCAACGGCAATGGCGCCGTGGTCTATCTGACCGTGGGCGCGGACAAGGCCGATTGCACGGACGCGCCGCCGCACATGATCAATATGTTCCGGGCCCTGGATAATTATGAGGGCAGCCGGGAGCATGAGATCATCGATGAATTAAAGCCCCGGCCAGACGAAAGCGTCATCAA
>JAPYPT010000271.1 GCA_029937535.1 Alphaproteobacteria bacterium | reverse complement strand
GCTTCGTCGTCGCCGCCGCCCGTGCCGCGCAGGCCCGGCGCTGGCTGTGGGAGGAAATCGAGGACGATTTGATGACCACGTTGAAATCCGATCCGAACCTTGTCTCCCTCATCACGGCGCGGGAAGAGCAGGTTGGCCTGGGCGACATTACGCCGTCGGCGGCGGCACGGGACATCCTGTCGGCTTTTCTGGGGCAAAAGAAATAAGATTTCCCTCTCACTCCCGGTCCCCTGGTCAACGCCAGTCCGGCGCCTGATTGGTGCCTGTCTATTCTTGTTTCATTTTTGAATAGATGATCTTGCCTCGCTTCATTTCGCAATGCACGATCTTGCCATTTCGCGTGGCGGTGCCTTTTTCAATCAGTTTATTTTCTTTCCATTCACCCTCGCAGCTTTCGCCGTTGGCGAGGTTTAGGGTGCCATGTCCTGAAATATTGCCGCCTTTCCATTCGCCTATATAAAAATTCTTGTTTGTCCATGTATAGGTGCCGCGACCTTCCCGGCGCCCATTCGCCCAATCGCCTTTATATGCATCGCCGTTCGTCTCCACCGCCGAACCTTGTCCGTGTTGTTTGCCGTTTTGCCATTTGCCCACGTATTTTTCGCCATTGGCCCAGGCCTTGGTGCCGGTTCCATGGGATTTTCCCGCTTTCCAATCGCCCTCGTATTTGTCGCCGCTTGCCTCCACGGATTTGCCCTTTCCGCTTCGCTTGCCCTTTTTCCATTCGCCTTCGTATTTTCCGCCGTCCGCCTTGGTCAAAACACCATAACCGCTCTGCCGGCTTTCCAGCCAGGGGCCTTCGTACCGGTCACCATTGGCCCAAATCTTGACGCCGTGGCCCTGCTGGGTGCCATCGGCCCATTCACCATCGTATTTATCACCGTTTGCCCAGGTGTAATTCCCGCCCGCCGGTCGGCCATTTCTCCATTTTCCGGTGTATTTTGCGCCGCTTGCCCAAATAGCTTCGCCTTGTCCGTGATATTGGCCGTTCCACCAGCCGCCTTCATACTGGATTTTGCCGGGCCGGACTATTTTGCCGTGGCCATGACGTATGCCGTTCTGCCAATCGCCATCATATTTCTCACCGGAGGTCCCTATGGACACGCCTCGCCCATGATATTTTCCGTTTTTCCATTCGCCGTCATATTGTCTTCCGTTGGACCACATAAACAAACCTTGTCCATGCTGTTTGCCGTCTTTCCATGTCCCTTCGTACCTGTCGCCCCGCGCTCTTAATTTACCCTGCCCATGCTGCTTCCCATCCCATAGGCTGCCCACATACTTCGCCCAGTGTTCGTTGCCGTATATATCGGAATACAGCCATAACAACTCGCCCTTCCCGTTCGCCTTGCCGTCATGGCATCCGCCCGACCATCTCGCGAAGGCGTTGGCGGGCCAGTCGCCATTCCAGACCATGCAGTTTTCTTTGTTCCGAACCTGGGCCCAATTCGCCTCGGCGACGCCAGGCGCGGCCATCAATGCCCACGCCAGCAGCACTGCGCTCAATGCCCTCGCTAAATTTGCCATGGCCCGATTCTCCAGTTTTTCGCTACCAAAAACACAACACCTAACGTGTTGCTCAATATTTTCATACGGTGTCTTCCCGACTGTTTTCCCCGGCCCCATGGCACGCGCTTCCGGTTCCTGCACGGATCCGCGTTGGGCTGGGCGATAGTGCATCATATCCGATGTTCGGCCCAGCCCGGGTTCGCCATTTGGTGTTCGAACATTTTGCCGACGACTTTTTTCTGCTTGTCGGCGGGCATCTCGATCTGATGCAGCAGTTCCGCTGTTCGGGCGGCGTCTTCATAGCGCGCGATCAGGCCGTCGCGCAATTGGAACAGGCCCACGCCATCCATGAAAATGCGCCGGCCCTTGATATGGGGCAATTTGCAGTCGTAGCTGAACAGCCAGCGGGCGTATCCGTTGGTGCCGTTATCCAATGGTTCGTACATGCGCCAGAGGAAGTTTTCGCCGTCCCGGTGAAAGAGGTTCTCCAACATCCCGGCGATGGCTTCCCGGCCCTGGAAGATGCCATAAAAGACATCGTCATAGACCCCATCTTCCGTAAACAGGGCGCCAAACGCACCGCCATCGCCCGCGCGCACGGCTGCGGTGAAGGCATCCAACAGATCCGGGAAACTTCGCGTCGAACTGGAATTCATGTCAAATATGCTTTCTTTTCTGCGCCCATCGCACCAATGCACTTGACGTTGGTGGCAGGTTTGCCTAAAAAACGCCGCTCTGACGGCATTTCCGCCGCCGGAACCAATAGAAAGATTATGTCATGGCGCGGCGTTGCGAACTTAGCGGAAAAGGCGTGTTAACGGGCAATAATGTCTCTCATGCCCATAATAAGACACGGCGGCGGTTCCTGCCAAATGTCCAGGAAATGGCCTTGCATTCGGAAACCTTGGGCCGCGCCGTGCGTCTGAAGGTTTGTGTCAACGCCTTGCGCACGGTGGAAAAAAAGGGCGGTCTGGATGCCTATTTGGCGGATGCCAAGGACAGCCAGCTCTCGCTCAAGGCGCGCCGTTTAAAACGCGCCGTCGCCAAGGCAACGTCGGCGGCAGCCGCGTAGTCAAATTCCGCATTAGATTAAGCAGCCTAAAATCGGAGTCGTTTTTGGGCTGATGAGCGGCTCTAATTTTCCAGATGAAATTTCAACAACAATGTGCGTAGCAGCAGATTGAAGTTGTCGTCTGACAGCAAATAGACGGTCCAGCCCCCCGCGGGATCGGGAAAGACCGCCAGGCCTTCAAAATTTTCGACTGACAGAGGCAAGGTCAATTGGGCGAGTTCGACGTCCAGCATGCGGGCGCCGGGCTTGATCCGTGCGGCCGGGATCTGGGACAGCCGCATTGCCGGCCCGCCCGCGACGGTATAGCGCCGCTGCAGCAACAGGACGTCGCCGTTTGGCAGGGCCGCTAAATCAGTGGGGCGAAATTTTCCGGAGCCCGGCCAAAAGACCTGGCCCAGGCTTTCGCCGTCCCCATCCAGCAGCCAGCCGATATAATCGCCCTTCTTCTTTCCCTTCGTACGGAACTTTTCGGTCATGACCAGTATCCGGCCGTCGGGCAGGGGGGTCATGGCTTCCATGCCGCCGTTGCGGGGTGCTTTCTTGATGCCGGGAGGACGGGCGAACAAAGTGGGCCGCTCGCGCAGACTTTCATACCGCAATATTCTGTGACGGACTTCGAAGCTGACCAGATAGCTGCCGTCGGCCAGGCGCTCGATGGCCTCTGCATCCTGATCACGCTTGTCGGGACGCCGGCTCAAATGCTTGCCATCAACGTCGCGCAGACGCTGCAGGCTGACATCGCCCAAACCTACAAGCCAACCCTTGTTGTCGTGCAGCAGCTTGGCGCGCAATAGATCGCCCTGATCCGTCACCGCGATCAAGGCATCGCCCTTCGGCGTGAGGATCAGGCCGGACAGGCCGCCGAAGTTGCCATTACGACTGCTCAGCGCCAGACCGCCCCTGAATTCAAGTACGCCAACTGCTTTTTGGTCCGGCGCCTCGGGATTGAGATGAATTTCCTGGGTCCCAATCCGCAGCGGGCCATAATTCGAATCCGCTGAAGCCGTCAATCCCGGCAATCCGCATCCGGCCAATGCCGGCCCCAATAGGGCGGCGCAAGCGGTAAGAAATTTTAGCCGGGCGGACATGCCGTCGCCGCGTCAGGCAACCCGGCGCGATGATCCTGGAGCATTGGTGGTTTCGTCCTCAAACAGCTCCGCGAGCTTATCCATCATGGCCCCGCCCAATTGTTCCGCATCGACGATGGTCACCGCGCGTTGGTAATAGCGGGTGACATCATGGCCAATGCCGATGGCGATCAATTCCACCGGGGACTGATCCTCGATCCAGGCAATGGCGGCGCGTAAATGTTTTTCCAGATAATTGCCGGCATTGACCGACAGGGTGGAATCGTCGACCGGCGCGCCATCTGAAATGATCATCAAGATGCGCCGTTGTTCGGGCCGGTAGACTAGGCGGTTGTGGGCCCAGATCAGCGCCTCGCCGTCAATATTTTCCTTCAACAGACCTTCGCGCATCATCAGACCCAGGCCGCGGCGGGCGCGGCGCCAGGGGGCATCCGCGCTTTTGTAAACAATGTGGCGCAAATCGTTCAGGCGTCCCGGCGCGGCCGGTTTTCCTTCGCGCAGCCATTTCTCGCGGCTTTGTCCGCCCTTCCAGGCCCGGGTCGTGAAGCCCAGTATTTCGGTTTTCACATTGCACCGCTCCAATGTACGGGCCAGGATATCGGCGCACATGGCCGCCACGGTGATGGGCCGGCCCCGCATGGAGCCGGAATTATCAATCAAAAGGGTGACGACCGTGTCGCGGAAATCCATGTCCCGCTCCATCTTGAAGGAGAGCGGCAACATCGGATTGGTGACGACACGAGCCAGCTTGCCCGCATCCAGCATGCCTTCTTCCAGGTCGAATTCCCAACTGCGGTTCTGTTTCGCCATCAGGCGCCGCTGCAGGCGGTTGGCCAGGCGGGCGACAACGCCCTGCATGTTGGAGAGCTGTTGGTCCAGATAGGCCCGCAGGCGGCCCAGTTCTTCCGCATCGCACAATTCAGTGGCATCGATAACTTCGTCGAATTCGTCCGAGAAAAAACGGTAGGGCGGCTCGTTCGGGTTATTGGGCAACATATCGCCCGGCCGCCATTGCCGCCGGCCACGGCCCGGCTCCTCGCTGCCGGACATGGCATCGGCGTCTTCCGCCTCCATCTCCGAATCAGCTTCTGCATCGCCGTCGGCGGAGCCATCCTGGCTGTCCGAACCTTCCGGGTCCCCGCCATCATCAGCCTCACCCTCGCCGCCTTCGCCTTCGCCCTCGCCGTCGGCCATTTCCTCTTCTTCGTTATCGGGACTATCTTCCAGGTCGTCGGATTCAGTGCCGTCTTCATCCCCCAAATCGAGATCCGCGATCAGTTTTCGGGTCATTTTGGCGAAAGCGTTTTGATCGCTGATATTGCCGGTTAGGTTTCTAAGATCGTCGCCGGCCTTTTCCTCCACCCAGTGTCGGATGTGCTCGACCATCGGCTTGGCCGCCGCGGGGGGTTCCTTGCCGGTCAATTGTTCGCGGACCAGCATGGCGACCACTTCAGGCAATAGGGCTTCGCCTGGGTCCTTGACGGAAGCATAGCCCCGTGCCCGGCAGCGTTCCTCCAGCATGGCATCGAGATTGTCCGACACGCCCATCATGCGTTTGGAGCCGATGGATTCCACGCGGGCCTGTTCCGCCGCCTCGAACACCGCGCGGGCCGTCGCGCCCTTGGGTTGGTTCAGGGCGTGCAGGCGATTGTCGTGATGGCGGTGCCACAAGGCCAAGGCATCGCCGCTGCCGCGCACGTGGGCGACCTCTTCCTCTCCCAACTCCCGGCTTGGTGTCGGCAGGCGGTTGCGGCCACCTCCCGTCGCCGTGCCCTCGGCGCCAAAATTGACCGTCAACTCGTTGTCGCGCGCAATGGCGCGCACGGCCGCGGTCACGGCGCGCTTGAACGGTTCGACCGGGTTTTCCGGCTTCATCATCGGCTGGCCGTTAGCTTAATTGAATGTGGGCCGCTGATTCGGGTAATTCCTGCCCGAAACAACGTTGATAATATTCCGCCACCAAAGGCCGCTCCATCTCATCGCAACGGTTCAGGAAGCTGACCCGGAAGGCGAAGGCAATATCATCGAAGATGCGGGCGTTATCAGCCCAGGTGATCACCGTGCGCGGCGACATCACGGTCGAGATATCGCCATTCATGAAGCCCGATCGGGTCAGATCGGCGACCGAAACCATGGAGTTGATATTCTTCTGGCCCTCTTCGTTGGCCCAATCGGGCACCTTGGCGGTCACGATGTCGACCTCTTTGTCGTGCGGCAGGTAGTTCAGGGTGGTGACGATGTTCCAGCGGTCCATCTGGCCCTGGTTGATCTGCTGGGTGCCGTGATACAGCCCCGTGGTATCGCCCAAGCCGACGGTGTTGGTGGTGGAAAAAAGGCGGAAGCTCTCATGGGGCCGGATCACCCGGTTCTGGTCCAGCAAGGTCATTTTGCCGTCAACTTCCAGGATCCGCTGGATCACGAACATGACATCGGGCCGGCCGGCATCGTATTCATCAAACACCAGGGCACAGGGATGCTGCAAGGTCCAAGGCAAAATACCTTCGCGGAATTCGGTGACCTGTTTGCCGTCCCGCAGGATGATCGCGTCCTTGCCCAGCAAATCAATGCGGCTGATGTGGCTGTCCAGATTAACCCGGATACAGGGCCAGTTCAGACGCGTGGCGACCTGCTCGATGTGAGTCGATTTACCGGTGCCGTGATAGCCTTGGATCATGACCCGGCGGTTGTGAGCAAAGCCCGCGAGAATGGCCATGGTGGTCTCATGGTCGAACTGGTAGGCCTCATCCAGATCCGGGACTAATTCGGAACTCTGGGAAAAGGCCGGTACTTCCATATCGCTATCCAGGCCGAAGGCGTCGCGCACACTGATTGTGATGTCGGGCCGGTCAAGAGGATGGACCGATGTCTCATCGGCGGTGGCAATTAGCGTCATGGTTGGGAATCCTGTAGCTTGCGTTGTTACTAGAGCAATTTTCAATTAATCGGCGTCGCTATAGCGACCCAAGTGATTGGTTCAATTGCTCCTTTCTAATGGGTCCGAGCATGTTTGAAAAGACCATGCACTTGCGTCTTGGCGTCAATCGAACAGTCACAATCAAATTTCCGCGCCCTAGCCTTGCGGCAGGTCCGAGGACATCAGGTTGCTATACGCTTCGTTGATGGATTTGAAGCGTTCTTCGGCTCGTTTATCGCCGCCATTTGCATCGGGGTGAAAACGTTTTACCAGTTGCTTATAA
>JAPYPT010000503.1 GCA_029937535.1 Alphaproteobacteria bacterium | reverse complement strand
GAGTAATGGATCAGTTGCCCTCATTACTCATTGCCGGCCAGATCATGATGGCGGTTATGGCAGGTCTACTGCTGAACCTGACGCCCTGCGTGCTGCCCGCGATCCCCATCAAGGTCCGGACCATCCTGCGGGAGGCGGGCGGCCAGAGGTCCCATCGGGTGCTGGCCGCGTTGGCATTCACGGCCGGAACACTCACCTTTTTCCTGACGCTGGGCGGCCTGACCGCACTGCTGCAGTGGAACTGGGGCACATTGTTCCAGTCAACGCTATTCGTGGCCGTCCTGGTTGCGTTAATGGTCGGGTTTGCGGTGATTACCTGGCTCGATCTGCCCATCCCCGTCCCGACATTCGCCGCCTCGGCGCATGGCCGGCGTTACTTTGAAGCCTATGTATCCGGGCTGTTGAGTGCGATTCTGGCCGCGCCCTGCGCAGGACCATTCCTCGGTGGCGTTCTGGCCTTTGCCGTTACCCAGCCGACACCGGTCATCATGGGGATATTCGGCAGTATCGGGCTGGGGCTGTCGTTGCCCTACGCGGTACTGATGCTCAGGCCCGAGTGGCTGAGCCGGTTGCCCAAGGCGGGCCCCTGGACCCTGGCCATTCGTGAAGTGCTCGCGCTGATATTGCTGGCCGCCGCCGTCTTTTTCAGCGCGAGCCTGGTGCCCAAAGCGGTATACCCCTGGCTGTGGTGGGCCTGGCTGGCGCTGGTGCTGGTCTGGGGTCTCCGTCGTTTCGTTCAGGGGAGCGGTGCCGTTCGCGTGATCACTGCAACGGCGACAGGCCTTGCCCTTGCGGTGACAGTGGTATTCGCATCTCCGTTGGGCAGCGGCGAAGACGAACTTGTCTGGCAGCCCTACTCCGCAGAACTCCTGGCGGACACAAAAGCCCGGGACACACCGTATTTGCTGGAGTTCACTGCCGATTGGTGCATCAACTGCAAGGTCCTGGAGCGCACCGTGTATAAAGAGCCCGCTGTGGCTGAAGCCGTAGCGCGGGCCGGCATGGTGCCGATTCAGGTGGATGTGACAGCAAGCGATCCCGAAAAAGACGCATTGTTAACCGCGACGGGTGGGCAAGCTTTGCCTTTTGCGGCGATTTTTGACGCTGACGGCACCGTTGTCGCCCGTTTCACTGGGCTCTTTGATACCGACAGCCTGGTCGAGGCGATCAACCGTACCGAGAATTCACAACGCTAGATACTGGAGATGAACCATGACAACCCGAACCAAAGTATTGCTGACCGGCGTAGCGGTTTTTCTGATCGCGATCGCGGCGTTCATGTTGATCGGCACCAATTCCGGAAAGGCTCCTGGCTCAGCCCAGTCTGAACAAGCCAGTTCCGACCCCCAGGCGCCAGTTGCCCGCACGGGGTTGGCAGATTCTTCCGATAAGGTCCGCCTCAAGCTTGCGGAAGGCGGCAAAGCCCTGATAGGGG
>JAPYPT010000270.1 GCA_029937535.1 Alphaproteobacteria bacterium | reverse complement strand
CATTCAATTGAATCCAATTGAATGCGGGTTGCTCTAGAGCATTTTCAACTAACGTTGGAGCTCCGGGGAGCGGGTGGTTCAGACTGCATCGAAAATGCTCTAGACTGCGCGGAATTGTGTAGAGGAGCGTACACCGTATGTCATCGGTAACTGAGTATAAGTCCGACCGCTGGTACGGTTGGGTCATGGTCTTCGTCGGTTTCAGTCTGTCCGCCATGAGCTTTGGCGGCTTGAGCACGGTCGGGGTATTTTTAAAGCCATTGATCGCCGAATTCGGCTGGTCCCGGGGCGAAACCGCGTTCGGCTATACCATCGCCGCATTGGGGGCGGCGGGATTTGGTATTCTTTGGGGTTTTATCGCGGACCGCAAACCATCCCGGCGGTTCATGTTTCTGACCGTGGCCGCCTGTTCCACGTCTCTGTTGCTGCTAAGCCAGGTCACGGCGCAATGGCAATATTATTTTGCCTATTTCCTGTTCGGCGCCTTTGGCCACGGCGCCGTTGCCGCCACCGTCTGGGCCAACATCGGCCAGTGGTTTACCAAGAACAAAGGCCTGGCCCTTGGCGTCGGCCTGGCCGGCAGCGCCTTTGGCCAAGCCGTCGTGCCCCTTTCCGCCCGATTTTTGATAACCGCCTATGACTGGCAAACCGCCTATCTGGTGTTAAGCGTGGTTTATTTGCTGCTCGGCCTGGCGATTGCCGCCTTGACGCGCGATCCTCCCGTCAAGCGGGCCCGTTTGGCCGCCATTAAGAAGGGCCATGATACGGTAAGCTCATGGTCCCTTGGCACCGGACGGACTACCGTCATCTGGTTTTCCATCGCTGTTATCTTTTGTTGTTCCTCCATGTCCGTGGTGATCGTGCATATCGTCCCGGCCCTGTCCGACAACGGCTTCAAGCCGGAGATCGCGGCCTCGGTCCTGACCACGATCATGCTGGCGGGCGCCATGGGCCGCCTTTTTGCCGGAAAATTGTGCGACGTGATCGGCCCCCTGCAAACCTATGCCTCAATGTCCCTGGGCCAGACCTGCCTGGTGTTCTGGTTTCTGCATATGGATTCCCTTCCGGCGGTTTATGCCCTGGCGGCTGTCTTCGGGTTATTTTTCTCGGGCGTCATGGCCTCCATGATCGTCTCCGTCAATTTCATGGTGCCTGAAGAGGTCGCGGCGCGGTGCTGGTCCATCGTCAGCCTGTTCGCCTGGACCGGCATGGGTTTAGGCAGCTACATGGGCGGCGCGTTGTTCGATTTGTCGGGCGACTACACCTGGTCCTTCGCCTTTGCCGCGATCATGGGGTGCACCAATTTGACGGTGATGTTGGTCTATTATTTGAGCCGGCACAAACGCCGGCCGGCCATGGCCTAGTGGTGCAGGCACCACTAATCTTAAGCGTCTAGTGGTCTTTCGATCCTCGCGGATGGGAACCATCCGTGAGGACCGGACCACTAGAAGTCCACCGCACTTCCGGGCTAGCCTAACGGACAATCAAACAATAAATCGGAGGAGCAACCATGGCAGCGGATATTTCACCAGACGATCAACAACTGGACGGCAAGGTCGCCATCGTGACCGGCGCGGGCGCGGCGGAGGGCGGTATCGGCAATGGCCGGGCGGCTTCCATTCTATTGGCCCGGGCCGGGGCCTCGATCATGGCGGTGGACCGGGATCTGGACCGCGCGGCGGAAACCGTGGCGATGATCGAGGCCGAAGGCGGCGTGGCCTTCGCCCATGAAGCGGACATGACGGTCGAGGCGGACTGCGAGGCCATGGTGGCCAAGGCCATGGCCACTTTTGGCCGGGTTGACGCGCTGGACAATAATGTGGGCATCGGAAGTTCCGGCACCGTGGTCGATGAAACCGTCGATAACTGGGAACGGGTCATGCGGGTCAACGTCCAGACCATGTTCCTGGCGGCTAAATACGCCGTTCCCGCCATGATCGCCAGTGGCGGGGGCGGCGCCATTGTCAATGTGTCCTCCATCTCCGCCCTGCGGCCGCGCGGGCTGACCGCCTATTCCGCCTCGAAAGGCGCGGTTATTTCCCTGACCCGGGCCATGGCAATCGATCACGCACCGGACGGTATCCGCGCCAATTGCATCGCGCCGGGGCCGGTCTACACGCCCATGGTCTACAGCCGGGGCATGTCGGAGGCGGCCCGGGCCCAGCGGCGCGGCGCCTCGCCCCTGGGCATCGAAGGCAGCGGTTGGGATATTGGCAATGCGGCGGTCTTCCTGCTGTCCGCGCGCGCCCGCTATATCACCGGCCAGACCCTGGTGGTGGATGGCGGCATCACCGTCTCCGGCCCCGCCCGCGACCCCAACGCCTGACAATTTAAGCGTATTCAACTAACGTTGAATTGCCGAGCCACCCGCTCCCCCTCACGGCCACCCAATCGAATATGATCCCAGTGGGTGGCCGGGAGGGGGAGCGGGCGGCTCGGACTGCATTGAAAATGCTCTCGATCTAAACAAGGAAACGAGTACATGGCACGCATCCCCTATCTCGATGTCGATGATCTGGCGGAGGAAGACCGCGATCTGTTGAAACGCAGTATCAATCTGCACCGCGCCTTGGTGCACAGCCCCGGCGGAGCGCGCCATTTCGGCGCCTTGGGCAGCTATATCCGCTTCGGCTCCAAGCTCGACCCCCGCCTGCGGGAATTGGCCATACTGCAGGTCGGTTATCTGACGGGCAGCGAGTATGAATACAGCCACCACCTTAAGATCGGCCGGGATTTCGGTGTGAGCGACGATGATATCAGCGCCATGATCACCGAAAGCAAGGGCCGCAACAGCGGTCTGCCGCAACTGGACCGGGCCGTGTTGCGGGCGGCGCGGGAAATGACCGAGGATCTGAAAATCTCCGATGCCACGTTCGCCAAGCTTAAATCCCATTTGAGCGCGGAATTGCTGGTCGATTTGACCATGGTGATCGCGTTTTACAACGGCGTCGTCCGCCTGCTGGGCAGCCTGGAGATCGATGTGGAGGACAGCTATGCGCCCTATCTCGAGGAATTCCCGCTACCGTAGGACAACTTGCCGCACTTGCCGCGCGTCGCGCGGCGGTGATAGCTTGGTAAAAAAGCTGAATTCGAAGCTGGGAGTTGAGCCATGAACGAACTATCCGCCGCCGCGCCGGCGCCAACGCGGGCGGAACATGCCGCCGGCATGGCCGCCTACATCGCCGAAGGTGAACGCCTTGGCCGGGCGGCGGGCAACCGCGGTCCCGTGCGCTTCGATGCGAATGGCCAGCTGCATCCCGATATTCTTGAGGCTTTTCGGGAACAGGGCTTTTACGTCTTTGAAGGCGTCATTGATCCGGGCGAGTTGGAGGCGCTGCGCGCCGACGCCAACAATATGATCGATCGCGCCCCCGTTGGTCCCCATGCGGACCTTGACGCCCAGGGCCGCCCGGCTCTTGGCCAGGACTTCGCGCTCAATCCCTACACTTTCATCAAGCCATTGTCGGACCCCTGGGGCGGAACGGACAAATTGGGCGGCCGGCACCCGAGCCAGATGACCCAGCCCGCGCCCGATGCAGGCGCGCCGGAGGATGTCCTCTACCTGATGCGCGGCATGTGCCAGGCCATGCCGGCGGGATTGCGCCTGTACGGCCATCCGCAGCTATTGGCCATTGCCGAGGCCATCAACGGCGCGGACTTCGTGCCCTTCAATGATGCTATATTCGTCAAGCAGCCAGGCCTTGGCGGGTCGGTTGCCTGGCACCAGGACGGCGTCACCCACTGGAATGCGCCGAATTGGGACCAAGGCATCCACGGCTTCAATTTTCAGGTTCAGCTCTACCCCAGCACCACGGGGAACTGCCTGTGGGTGGTGCCGGGCACCCACAAACAGGGCCGTGTCGATATCAAGCAGTTGATCGCGGATAATGGCGGCAGCGAAAGATTGCCCGGCGCGGTGCCGCTGACCTGCCAGGCGGGCGATGTGACCATCGTCAACCGCCAGTGTCTGCATGGCTCCTTCGCCAATACCTCGCCCGACCTGCGCATCTCGCTAACCTTCGGCTTTCACCGCCGCGCCTCCGTGCTTGGCCAATCCGGCGCCCTCAGTGTCGAGGCGGGCGATGTCTACGACGAACAGCGGGTTTTCGAACGATCCGCCGTCATCGCGGTCGCCATTGATGCGCGGCAACAGCATTTTACGGCTGAAACGCCCTATCACTACCAACCGTTCACCGGCTTGGAGGACGCGTACCGTATGTCCGACGAAACCTTCAAACGGGTCATCCAGGACTACAATTTGAAGGATTTAGCCATATGAAACCCGATAGCAAGCTAGACCATGAAGTCATAATTATCGGCGCCGGCGTAAGCGGCATTTATCAACTCTACCGGCTGCTTGAAATGGGCGTGAATGTAACGGTGCTGGAAGCCGGCGGCGGTCCCGGCGGCACTTGGTACTGGAACCGCTATCCCGGCTGCCGGTTCGATTCCGAAAGCTACACCTACGGCTATTCCTTCTCCAAGGAGCTTTTGGAGGAGTGGAACTGGAGCGAACATTTCTCCGGTCAGCCGGAAACCCTGCGCTACCTGAACCACGTGATCGAGAAGTTCGATCTGCGCGGTCACATGCAGTTCGATTGTCATGTCAAGTCCGGCGCCTTCGACGAGGACGCCTGTACCTGGACCCTTACCCTGGACGACGGACGCAGCCTGACCACGCGCTTCCTGATCACCGCGATTGGCATGCTGTCCGCACCCACAATGCCGACCATCGAAGGTGTCGACAGCTTCAAGGGAACCGCGTTCCACACCTATTATTCACCGCAGGAGCCCATTGATTATGCCGGCAAACGGGTCGGCATCATCGGCACCGGCGCCACGGCAGTGCAACTGATCCCCGAGATCGCCGGCAAGGTTTCGGAGCTGACGGTCTTTCAACGACGTCCGAACTGGTGTGCGCCGCTGCATAACGGCCCCATCGACGAAGCGGCCATGGCGGAGATCAAGGCCTCCTATGACGAGATATTCGCCAAATGCCACGCAACGCCGGGCGGCTTCATTCATGGGCCGGACCGGCGTAAGTTCGCGGAGGTCTCCGAAGAGGATCGCCTGACGTTTTGGGAGGATCTGTATAATTCACCGGGCTTTGGCGTCTGGCTGGGTAACTTTCGCGATGTTCTGGTCGAAGAGATCCCCAACGAGGCGTTCACCAACTTCATTGCCGATAAAATTCGCGCCCGGGTCGATGATCCCGTCACGGCGGAGAAATTAATCCCCAAGGATCACGGCTTCGGCACCCGCCGCGTACCCATGGAGACGAAGTATTTCGAGGCCTATAACCGCGACAATGTCCACCTGATCGATATCAATGAAACGCCCATCGAATGTATTACCCCGGCCGGCATCAAGACCACGGCGGCAGAGTATGAATTCGATATCATAATTTATGCGACCGGTTTCGATGCGATCACCGGCGCCTTTGACCGTATCGAATTCACCGGCGTGAATGGTCAGAAATTGTCGGACAAATGGATTGACGGACCGATCACCTACCTTGGCCTGCAGACCAGCGGCTTCCCGAATTTGATCACCATTGCCGGTCCCCAGGGCGGTTCGGTGGCGACGAACTTCCCCCGCGGCATCGAGGAGGCGGTGGAATGGAATACCGAACTTCTCAAATACCTGCACAAATACAAATACAACCGCATAGAGCCGAAACTGGACGCGGAGGATGAATGGACCGAGCATGTGAAGCAGACCTATAGCTACTCCCTACTGGGTAACAGCAAATCCTGGTTCACGGGCTACAACTCCAACGTTGAGGGCCATGATAAAATTCGATACATGATCTACAACGGCGGCGCCGTGCGCTACCGCCAACGGCTGGCGGAAGTGGCGGAGAACGGCTACCAGGGCTTCGATCTCCGGTAATCTGTTTCAAGGCCCGTAACAACACTACGCGACGTTTCGTCATCCTCGGGCGCAGCAAAGCGGAGACCCGGCAACGACGCTAAAATGGGCGAGCGTTGTGTAAGTGTGGCCCGTGGCGCTATACGACGCGGAAGATCTGCCAGTGCGTTGTCCCGGAGACGATAAAGGGTTCGATTTCCTTGCCCCATGCCCCGTGGGCTTCGATGGCGCCGAGTTTGTTAAAGGCTTCATTCAGTTCGGCCATGTCCGTGACCGTCGCCTCCAGTTCAATGGTCGATTCCAATGCGCCGATGGACCCGGTGGCGATGCGCAGGTTGTCCTTCGACCAACCGATCTGCGAGCCGATCTCGACACACCAACGCTCGAGTAATTCGACTGCCGCCTGCTTATGCCCGAAACGGGCGTCGATGTGCCAACGCGCAATTATCATGGTTCCACCCTGTCGTTCGTTTCAATTTTCAGCCAATTGCCATCGTCAATTCGCCACGCGGCGATAGCACCCGTTATGATCAGCCCTTAGTGAGCTGTCGAGGCACGTTTATGTGAAGGCGATTGGGCGACCCGCCAATGAAGTGTTGACTTGGCCCCGTCAAGTTCCCGAACATGGTTCCCAGAAATCATCTTCGGAAAAATGAATTGGATAGGAGAGCGCCATGGATTTGGATTACAGCGATCAGGTCGGCGAAATGATTGCCCAGGTGGAGATGTTCATGAAGGAGCATATCTACCCCCGTGAACTGGAATATTGGGAATTTGTCGATGACGCGGAAAACCTGTGGCAATACCCGCCATGGCATGCCGGCCTGAAACAAAAGGCCAAGGAGGCCGGGATCTGGAATTGGTTCTTGAACCGGGACTACGAGGAATTCAGCCCAGGCCTTTCCAACCTGGAATTCGCCCCGATCATGGAGCGCATGGCGCGGGTCCCCTGGGCCCAGGAAATCTTCAACTGCTCCGCCCCCGACCGGGGCAATATGGAGGTTCTGGCCCGTTTCGGCACGCCCGAGCAGCAGGATAAATGGCTG
>JAPYPT010000008.1 GCA_029937535.1 Alphaproteobacteria bacterium | reverse complement strand
GTACATATCGTTGTAGGGGCGGGGCACCACATAGGGCCAGTGCGGCTTGATCAGGGACAAATGCAGGCACCAGGGCCGGTCGCCGGCCTGCGCCATGAAATCAATGGCCCGGCCGGTCATATAGGGGGTCTCGGAATGCTCATCCGCGACCCTGGCCGGCAGGCGGGCATGGCGCATCTGCCAGCCGCTCAAAACCTCGCCATCGGGGCCCGAAGCCGAGTTGGCGAAATCGTGCCAGGGGTTGTCGCCGTCATAACCCTGGGCGCGGAGATGGTTATTGTAGGCCAGATTGGGGTCCAGCATCTGATCGGGGTGCAGGCCGTCATCGCGCTCAAACGGCTCGAAACCGCATTGGCTGATCCAGACGCCCAGATCCGAGGTTTTGTCTAGTTGCAGCCGTTCCATGCCATCGCGGTCGGGCACCATGTGGGTCTTGCCCACCAGGACCGACCGCATGCCGACCGTGGCCAGATAATCGCCCATGGTCCATTGATCGATGGAAAACGGTACACTGTTGTAGCCGGCGCCATGGCTCGACACATAGCGCCCCGTATAGAACGACACCCGCGAGGGCCCGCACACCGGCGCCTGGCAATAGGCCCGGGTGAACATTACGCCGCGCGTGGCGAAGGCATCAATATGCGGGGTCCGCAGGGTCGGATGACCGGCGCAACCCAGATAATCGGCCCGCAACTGGTCGTACATAATAAACAGGATATTCTTTACTTTACCCATAACGTTTCCACTGTTCCCCTTGCCCCTCTTACAGCCGACCTTGCCGTGCTACTGTCCGCCAATATGACGCTATCGTCCAGGCCGGGAGTATCGATATGACAATTTTACTGGGCTGTATCGCCGATGATTTCACCGGCGCCACGGATCTGGCCAACACCCTGGTGCGCCAAGGCATGCGCACGGTGCAGTTTTTTGGCCCGCCCGGTGGGGATGTGACCATGCCCGAGGCCGATGCCGTGGTCATTGCCCTGAAATCACGGACCAATCCGGTGGACCAGGCCATTGACCAGTCCCTGGCGGCGTTGCGCTGGTTGCAAGGCGCGGGGGCGGAGCAGTTTTTCTTTAAATACTGCTCCACCTTCGATTCGACGCCACAAGGGAATATCGGCCCCGTGGCGGATGCCCTGCTGGACGCTCTGGGAGAGGATTTTACCATTGCCTGTCCCGCATTCCCGGAGAACGGACGAACCATTTGTCATGGCTATCTGTTCGTGGGCAATCAGTTGCTGTCGGAATCGGGGATGCAAAACCATCCCCTCACGCCGATGACCGATTCCTCACTGGTTCGTGTCCTGGCGGCGCAATCATCTCATCCCGTGGGCCTGGTGGATCATCGGGTGGTGTCGGCGGGTCCGGCGCGGATTGGTGAAGCCTTCGCCGCGCTGCGGGAAGAGGGCAAACGCCACGCCATTGTCGATGCCTTGAGCGAGCACGATCTGATCTCCATTGGCGCCGCCTGTGCGGAATTAAAGCTGATCACCGGCGGCTCCGGCGTTGCCCTCGGACTGCCGGAAAATTTCCGCCAGGCCGATCGCCTGAATTCAGAGATGATCGCCGACCAACTGTCCGCCATGCCGGGACCGGGCGCGGTATTGTCCGGTTCCTGCTCGGATGCCACCTTGCGTCAGGTCGCCGCCATGCAAAAAAGCCGGCCTTCCTTTCAGCTTGATCCCGTGGCGCTGGCGGGTGATGGGGATCAGGCTGGCGAGGCCCTGGACTGGGCCCTGGCGCAATTGCCGGATGGCCCGCCATTGGTCTATGCCTCCGCCGCCGCCGACGATGTGCGCGCGGCCCAGGACCAATTGGGCCGGACCGAGGCGGGCGCCTTGGTCGAGGCCGCCATGGCCAAAATCGCCAAGGGCTTGGTGGATCATGGTGTCCGCCGCCTGGTGGTTGCGGGCGGCGAGACGTCCGGCGCCGTGGTCCAGGCCCTGGGGGTGGACGGCATCCGTATCGGCCCACAGATTGATCCCGGCGTGCCCTGGACAACGACCATTGGCCAACCCCAATTGGCCCTGGCCCTGAAATCCGGCAACTTCGGCGTGGAGGATTTTTTCCTCAAGGCATTGGATTGCGCACCATGAACGAGGACCGCCTGCGCCAGGAAGTTTGCGACACGGGCGCCTCGATCCATAACCGGGGCCTGACCCATGGCGCCACGGGCAATATCTCCGCCCGCCTGGACGACGGCTGGCTGATGACGCCCACGGGCTCGAACCTTGGAAACCTGGACCCTGATCGCCTCTCGCGCCTGGACGGCAACGGCGCCCACATCGGCGGCGACAAACCAACCAAGGAAAGCTTTCTGCATCTGGCGGTCTATGGCCAGCGCGCGGGCAGCGGCGCCATCGTACATTTGCATAGCACCCATTCCGTGGCCGTCTCCGTCCTGGCCGATCTGGATCCGGCGGATCTGCTGCCGCCCATCACCGCCTATTACGTCATGCGGGTGGGCAAACTACCCTTGGTGCCATTCTACGCACCGGGCGATGCCAAGCTGGCCCAGGCGGTGGGTGAGACCGCCCAGTCTCACCATGCCATGCTGCTGGCCAATCATGGCCCCGTGGTCGCGGGGACCTCGCTGTCGGCGGCCCTGGATGCGGCGGAGGAATTGGAAGAGACGGCGCGTCTGTTCCTGCTTTTACAAGGGCGCGGAACCCGCTACCTTACGCCAGAGCAAGTCGCCGGCCTGCGGGCGGCGTTCCCGAACAAGGCCTGAGATAGGAGAGAGAGATGAGCTATACGTTGGAACAATTTTGTCAGGATTGCCGCGATGCCCTGAATGCCAGCCCGGGACGGGAAGGCCGCGACGTGGCCAGGGGCAAATTGGAACAATTACTGAGCGATCCGGACTTTCTCACAACTACCTTGGGCGAGAGCCAGGAACCGGGCGTGGAAACCATCTTCGAGGATCCGGACCTGAAGTTCTGCGTCCTGGCCTATATGGCCGGCGGCGACCGCACCTCACCGCCCCATGATCATGGCGATTCCTGGGCGATTTATGGTCAGGCTGAAAAACATACGGACATGAAGATGTATAACCGTATTGACGGCGGCGCCGGCGCCGGCGAGGCAAAACTGGAAGTGATCAAGGAATTCCGCCTCAATCCCGGCCAGGCCGGCCTGTTCGACGTAGGCGAAATCCATGCCATCGACCACCCCAAGGGCGCCCGCTTCGTCCGCGTCACCGGCACCGACCTGAACCACGTGGAACGTCTGCGTTTTGACGAAGACCAGGGCACGGCGATAATCATCGAAGACCAAGGCGTACCGAACCCCGGTGAGGCTCGCTAACTTTTCCCCACGGCCTCCAAACGGGCCAGGACGAATTTGTGCCAGGGCGTGTAGGCGAAATCGTCGCGGTCTTCCACCGACGTTAGTTCGTTCGGTGAAATTCCGGTGACGACGTCCTCCCCTCTGGCATTGGGATAGGACAGACCGAACCCATTGGGCAGGGAGATGTGGCCCTGCTGCATGCGCTTGTCCACCTCCACCACGACGTCCACCGAATCCCGCGCCGTGGTCAAACGCGCGGTGCCGCCGTCATTGATCCCAAGATTGCTGGCATCCTCCGGGTTGATGGACAGGGTCAGGGCATTGTTGGACTTCACCCAAGCCGGGTCGCGGACGACGGTATTGGCGGTGTAGGAGCGCCTCTCGCCCGCGGCCAGAACCATGGGGAATTCGTCATTGGTCCGGGCGGCGTCGTAATCGGCCAGCGCCCGCATCTTGTCCAGCATCTCGGGCACGGCGAGATTGACCATGCCGCCCGGCAGCCGGTTGCGGCGGAAGCTGGCATCGGGCTCATCAACAGAGAACACCAGACCTGATTGCGCCGCCAGCAGGGCCGAAAACAAATTGTTGCCGGCTACGGGTCCTGGGCCGTCAAACCCGGCGCGCGCCAGGGCGTCTCCTTCAGTGGCGGCAAACATTTGGGCAACGCCCCATAATGCGGCGCCCTCGGCCATGCCATCGGGCAGGCTTGGACCCAGGGTGCGGTACAGAACGTAGGCGCCGTAGTGGTTGATCTTCGGGTTGTCCTTGGCGGCGGCGGTGAAGGCCAGGGCATAGGCATCCAAACCAGTCTCGGCGGCCTGACGCAGCGGTTCTAAATCCACCTCGTCAAATGGGTCCACGGCTTCCAGCAGACGGGCGTGGATTTCCGGCTCGGACAGGGTGCCGGGCAGGGGGGCCATGATGGGACCGCGCAGTTGGGCGCAGTTTTCCGGAAATTCGAAATTAAAGAACGTCATCTCCGGCTTCTCGTACTGGCTGGATGCGGGCAGAATATAATCGGCCTCCCGCGCCGTTTCTGTCATGGCGATGTCGATCACCACCAATAGATCCAGTGCGCCGAGGGCGTCCCGCATGCGCTTGGCGTCGGCCAGGGAATGCACCGGGTTGGCGCTTTCGATCAGCATGGCGCGGAAGCGGTCCGGGTGATCGGTCAAAATCTCGTCGGGCAGCATATTGCAGGGCACCAGGCCGGATATGATGCGCGAATGGGTCACCGGCGTGGTCTTGTAGCCGATCTCATGACCGGCCTCGTCACGTTCGGCGCTGATTTTATCGGCGGAGAATATGGAGACCAACTGGCTGGGTAAGTTGACGGCGCCCGCCTTGCCGAAATTGCCGGTCAACAGGAACAACAGAACACAGTGATAGCTGTTAACCGTGGAATTGGGCGCCATCTCAACGCCCAGGTCCTCGAGCACGGACAGGCTATGGGTACGGCCCAGAACCGCCGCCGTTTCCTCCACCTGGGCCAGGGGGATGCCGGCGAAGGCGGCGAATTCCGCCACGGGTATGTCCCCAAGCGCCTCGATCACCGCCTCCTGGCCTTGGGCGTGTTCGGCCAGCCAGGCATGATCGATCAGGTCCCCTTGCACCAATTGCCCCAGAATGGCGGACAGCAGCCAGGCATCTCGGCCCGGTTTAACCCGCAGGTGAATATCGGCCAGTTCCGCCGTTTCCGTGACCCGGGGATCGACCACGATCAGCGTGCGGTCCGGGTCCTTGGCCAATTGCCGCAGGCTCACCCGGGCGCGGGGGATGCCGTTCGACTGCCAGGGGTTCTTGCCGACCAGAAAGGCGGTCTGGCAATGTTCGAAATCACCATGATAAAAGCCGCCGACCGTGCGGTCGAAGACCCAGGACAGGCCGGTTTTCTCCTGCGCCAGGGCGTTGGAGCGATAGCGGCTGCCGATGGCCCTGCGAAAGGCCGGGGAATAGCCGCCGCCCAGGTGGTTGCCCTGACCGCCGCCGCCATAATAGAGGATCTTGTCGCCGCCGTGTTCATCGCGGATGGCCATGAAACGCTGGGCAATTTCGGCGATGGCCGTATCCCAGCCGATTTTCTCGAAGCTGCCATCGTCCCGCCGCCGCAAGGGGCTGTCGAGGCGATCCTTGGCGGATTGGTAATAATTCAACCGCAGGGCCTTGTTACAGGTATAGCCCTTGCTGCCGGGATGGGCCTTGTCGCCGCGAACCCGGACGATTTCCCGATTGTCCTTGCCGCCCAACTGCACCAGGACGCCGCAATTGCTGCCGCACAATACACAGGCGGTCTTTTTCCAAACCGCGTCCTTGGCTTCGGCCATCGCTACATCCCCATATCGCTTTTCAGGTCGTGATACATCTGCAGGGCCTTGTCAGTGCCAACGTTGCGGTGCACCACGGCGCCCACGGCCTGGATCATGGCCACGGGACAGTCGGATTGAAAAATATTCCGCCCCATATCGACGCCCGAGGCGCCCTGATCGACGGCCCTATAGGCCATGTCCAGGGCCTCCCCCTCGGGCAGTTTCTTCCCGCCCGCGATGACGATGGGTACGGGACAGCCCGCAACCACCTTTTCGAAGCCCTCTTCAATAAAATAGCTCTTCACATAATGGGCGCCGATCTCGGCCGCGATGCGGGTGGCGAGGCCGAAATACCTGGCATCCCGCACCATATCGGCGCCAACCCCGGTCACGGCCAGGGTGGGGATGCCGTAGCGGCTGCCCGTATCGATCAGCTTCACCACGTTGGCGATGGATTTGTGTTCGTATTCGGCCCCGATATAGACCTGCGCCGTGATGGCGGCGGCATTCAAACGGATGGCGTCCTCGATATCCACGGCGACCAATTCGTTGGACAATTCGCTCAGGATGCTTTGCCCGGCGGAGGAACGGAGCACGATGGGTTTGTTGGCGGTCGGCGATATGCAACTGCGCAGGGCGCCGCGCGTGCACATCAAGACATCCGCGTGGGGAATCAATGGCGGGATCGCCAGATCCATGCGTTCGATACCCGTGGTCGGGCCTTGAAAATAACCATGATCGAAGGCCAGCATGACCGTGCGGCCGGATTCCGGGTTGAAAATGCGCGCGAGGCGGTTCTGCATGCCCCAATCCAGCGCATTGGAACCCTTCAGGAAAAACGGTTCGTTCCGGGCCGGGTTATCCAGGCCGAAATCCTTGCCTTCCTTGATGTCGTCAAGATCAGCCATGGTGTTGAGTTCCTTTCCATCGTGATTGGCGCTGATTGTAGTGCGGCAAGGTCACTGGGGCGTAGCGAAATTTGTCAGTGGGAAATTCGGCGGCTAAGGGCGGCACTGCTCCGACGAACCGATTACGGACATTGGCTGGCCGCTATGCTAACGTCACTCCACGTGGGGGGCGTCAATTGACAATCGAAATTCAACATTGGCTGGAAGATCTTGGACTTGGCGAATATACCACCGCATTCGCCGAAAACCGAATTGACGCCGATGTCCTGCCGACCCTGACGAGCGACGATCTCAAGGACATTGGCGTGCGCATGGTCGGCGACCGCCGCAAATTGCTGAACGCAATCGCCGAGCTGTCGAACAAGGACGATGAACCGGCGGACGTTGGCGTCGATGCCTTGCGGCGTCAGGTCACGGTGCTATTCGCGGATATTTCCGGCTTCACCACAATGTCGAGCCAATTGGACGCGGAAGAAACCCATGCCTTGCTGAACAGGTTTTTCGCCGTTGTCGACGAGGCGGTCGGCAGCTATGGCGGTGCTATCGACAAGCATATGGGCGATGCCGTGATGGCGGTTTTCGGCGCCCCCGTGGCCCATACCGATGACCCCGAACGGGCCTTGCGCGCGGCCCTCGAAATTCATGATGCGGTCGCCCGGATGGAGCCGCCATTGCGGGTCCACATCGGTGTTGCCTCCGGCCAGGTCGTGGCCTCTTCCACCGGCAGCGCGGCGCACACTGAATATACCGTCACCGGTGACAGCGTGAACCTAGCCGCCCGCCTAACCGATATGGCCAAGGGCGGTGAAACCCTGGCCTCCGCCTCCGTGCAGCGAGCCTTGGGTGAACGCTTCATGGGCGTCAACCTAGGCGAACGGCCGGTCGCCGGCATGCCCGAGCCGGTCGCGGTTTGGCGGCTTGATGAACTCGGCGCCGGTCGGGAAGGGGGCGGCCATGGCTTCGTTGGCCGGGCGCGGGAATTGCGGCAGTTCGCCACGGCGCTGGACAATTGCCTCGAAACCGGGCGCGGTGAAACCCTTATCCTGCGCGGCGAGGCGGGCATCGGGAAAACCCATCTGGTTGAGGAGTTCGGGGCTCTGGCCGGCGCGCGCGGTTTTGCGGTCCACACCGGATTGATCCTGGATTTCGGCACCGCCAAGGGCCAGGACGCCATTCGCGCCCTGGTGCGCAGCCTGCTTAAAATCCCGCCCGGCAGCAATAAACCGGCGAGATCGGCGGCGGCTGAAAGAGCCCTCAGTTCCGGCCTGCTGGCGGAGGCCCGGCGGGTCCACCTGAACGACCTGCTGGATTTGCCGCAGCCCCCGGATCTCAACGGCATTTACCAGGCCATGGATAATAATATCCGCAATCGGGGCAAACAGGAGGCGCTAGCCGAATTGGTCCGCCATGAGGGCCAGGTTCAGCCGCTGTTGTTGCGGGTCGAAGACGCCCATTGGGCCGATCCGGTTCTGCTGGATCATCTGGCGAATTTGACGCGGACAGTACAGGATATTCCCGTATTAATGATTCTGACCACCAGAATAACCGGCGATCAACTGGATCAAACCTGGCGCGCCGGCGCCGACGGCGCGCCATTGACAACAATCGATTTGGGGCCGTTACAGCCTTTGGAAGCGAACGACCTAGCGCGCGAATTCGAGACCTTGAATGAAGAGATGATCGCCGCCTGTGTGGAGCGTTCGGGCGGAAATCCTTTATTCCTGGAACAATTGCTGCGTAATGCCGACGATCTAACCGCCGGCGACATTCCCGGCACCATCCAAGGTATCGTGCAGGCGCGTCTTGATGTCCTGGCGAGCCACGACCGGGAGGCGATCCAGGCAGCCTCGGTCCTGGGCCAGCGTTTCTCCCGATCCGCCCTCGCGGCGCTTTTGGACGGCGATGATTATGATCCCGCCAACCTGCTGGCGAACGTGTTGATCCGGCCCGCCGGTGACGATTATCATTTCGCCCACGCGCTGATCCGGGAAGGTGTTTATGCCTCGATGTTAAAGCCCCGGCGGACCGGGCTGCACCGCCGCGCAGCGGACTGGTTCCAGGACAGCGACCCGATCCTGCATGCCGAGCATCTCGACAAGGCGGAAGAGCCTGGCGCCGGGCAAGCCTATCTGGAAGCCGCCAATCTGGAGGTTGAGATCCACCGAAACGAACGGGCGCTGCGGCTTGTGGAGCGCGCCCTGGAACTGGACGCCACGCAGCAAGTGCGGTTCGATCTTGTTTGCATCCACGGCGATATATTGCGCGCATTGGGTCAGGTGGACCACTCCATCGGCGCATTTGAAACCGCCCTCGAAACGGCGATGGGAGACGATCAAACCTGCCGCGCCAATATCGGCTTAGCCGAGGGTTTGCGGATCAGGGGCAGATATCGCGATGGGCTGGCTTGTTTGATCGAGGCGGAAGCGGCCGGGGAAGCGGTTGATTCGGCTGCGTACCTCGGGCGCGTTCATGGTCTGAAAGGCAACTTGCATTTTCCGCTGGGCGAGAATGAGGAATGTCTGGCCGCCCACGAAAAAGCGTTGCATTACGGCCAGGAAAGCGGATCCGCCGAAATCCAGGCTCGGGCTTATGGTGGTTTGGCAGACGCCAATTACCTGCGCGGACGAATGTTGAGCGCAAAAGAAATGTTCGAACGGTGCGTCACTTTGGCGAAAGAAAACAATTTAACCCGGATCGTGACCGCCAATCTTTTGATGGTCGGCGCCACGAAGGGTTATGCCTTGGAGCTTGTATCCGGGACCGAAGTATCGCTGGAAGCGCTGGCGGTTTCAAAGTCGATTGGGGATTATCGATCGGAAATCCTTGCCCGGAACGCGGCAAGCGTGAATTTGACGGAACAAGGGCAGTTCGAAGCGGCATCGGAACATGCCGGCACATCTTATGAAATCGCCCACGAGAACGGCGTTGGCGCCATGGCCGCCGGCGCCTTGCGTCATCATTCGGCGGCATGCCTGGCGGCGGGCCGACTCGACAAGGCCATAGAGCTGGCGGAACGTTGTTGGCGGCTGGTTTCTGAAAATCATTTCGAGGCTTTCATGGGTCCAAATTGCCTCGGCGTGATCGCCCGGTCGGCGCCCCAGACCTCCCGTCAAGACTGGGCCATCGACGAAGGTTTTCGCCTCCTCTCCCAAGGGGCGGTGAGCCATAACCATCTGTTCTTCCACCGCGACATCATGGAAGTCGGTCTGGACCGATGCGATTGGGATTTGCTGTAAAGGGGCTGCGATGGGCTGGCCGCATATACTCGCGAGGAACCTCTACCATTGTCCGACTTTTTTATCGCCCGCGCCCAGACATTGAGAAATTTTCATCGGGGCCACGACCGCGAAGCGGCAATCGACACCCTGCGCGAGCTGAAAGCACAAGCGGAACAAGTTGGTCTGAACGTTGCCTTGCCGCGCATCGACGCGGCGCTTGAAAAAGCCGGATAAAGCCGCCTCAGGCGACGCGGAAACTTTCGCCGCAGCCGCAGCGGTCGGCTTCGTTGGGGTTGTTGAAGACGAAGGTGGACTGAAACTTGTCGGTCTTGAAATCCATCTCGGCGCCGATCAGGAACATGATCGCCGTGGGGTCGATGAAAACCTTTACGCCATCCACTTCAACCTCTTCCTCGAAGCGTTTCTTTTCCTTGGCGTATTGCACTTCGTACATCAGACCGGAACAGCCGCCCGTCTTCACGCCGACGCGCAAGGCTAGGACATCGCCGTCGCTGCGCGCGATTAGATCCTTGGCCCGCGTCACGGCCGCGTCCGTCATCGTAATTACCGCTGGTCTTTCCATGGCCTTGTTATCCCACTTCCCCATAGCTTTAATCTAACGCAAAATCTAACGGTTACAATGTTTCCATAACCTTAAGGTTTCTTGACGCCGGTCGGGATCAAAGTTCCCCATCAAAACATATCCAGTTCGACGCGGGCGGCCTCGGACATCAAATCGATGCTCCACGGCGGATCCCAAACCAGTTCAACCACGACCTCGCCCACGCCGTCGACCTCCGACACCGTGCGGGCCAGATGACCGGGCAGAATGCCCGCCACCGGGCAGCCTGGCGCGGTCAGAGTCATTTGAATTTCGACGGCGCCAACGCCATCGATCTTGTAGTCATAGATCAAACCCAGTTCAAAAATATTGACCGGAATTTCGGGATCATAAACATCCCGCATGGCATCGATCACGGCAGATTCCGAGGCGGCGGCGACGCCAGCTTCCAATGCCGCGCCGGCCCGGGCCTTGCCGTCTTCGTCCAGTTCCGGGCCATTGAGATGACCAAAGAGATCAGCTCCCCCATAGAAACCCATATCAGACATATCGTTCCCCCACTCTAATTCGCCGCCGCCAGATCGGAAATCCGGCTCAGCTTTTGCATATGTTTCAACATCGCCATCATCCCCACCTGGCGCTGCATGGTCAGCGCGCCCAAATTCAGGCCGCGCACGTGATCCAGGGTCAATTCCCCAAGTTCGGCGGTGGTCAGACCGCTGAACGACCCCGTCATCATGGAAACCAGACCCTTGACGATGATGGCATCGCTTTGCCCCCGGAAATTATGCCCATCGCCCTCCATGTCATGAACGATCCAGACCTTTGACATACAGCCGTGCATCATATGGGCCTCGTCCATGCATTCGGCCGGGAAGGCGACCTTGTCGGCGCGCTTGCCGATATCGATGATGTATTCGAACCGGCTGTCTTCATCCAACAGATCCAGCGCCTCGACATACTCATCGTATTGGGTCAGTTTTTCAGGGGCTATGGTCATGATGATCGTTTACTCCAACTCAACCAAACAAGGTCCGGGCCCGTTCCAGGGCTTCTATCATGACGTCGATCTCGGCCGTGGTGTTATACATGGCGAGTGAGGCCCGCACGGTCCCATCCACGCCTAGGCGGGCCATCAGGGGCTCGGCGCAATGCTGGCCAACGCGGACCGCCACGCCGGCCCTGTCCAAAGTCGCGGCGGTATCGAAGGGGTGAATACCCTCCTGGACGAACGACAAAATAGCCGCCTTTTCCGGCGCCGTGCCAAATAGTCTGATATCCCCCAGCGCCGCCAGTTGTTCCGTGGCATAGGCCAGCAGGGCCTTTTCGTGGGCCATGATCTTGTCCATGCCAATGGCCGTGACATAATCGATCGCCGCGCCAAGCCCGATGGCCTCGACGATGGGCGGGGTCCCGGCCTCGAAGCGGTAGGGCGGTTCCTCGTAGGTGGTTTTTTCGTAGGTCACGGAGGCAATCATATCGCCGCCACCCTGATAGGGCGGCATTTTGGCCAACAGTTCCGCCTTGCCGTACAACACCCCGATGGCAGTCGGCCCATACAGTTTATGACCCGTGAAGACGAAAAAATCCACATCCAGGTCCTGCACATCAATGCGGCTGTGAACCACGGACTGACTGCCATCCAGCAGCACCGGAATACCCCGCTCATGGGCCAGGCCGATGATCTCCTTGGCCGGCACGTGGGTGCCCAGGACGTTGGAGCAGTGGGTCATGGCGACCAGCTTGGTATTCCCGTCCAGCAGCGCCGCATAAGCGTCCAGATCCAGCACGCCGCGGTCATCGATGGGTGCGATCTTTAATTCGATGCCTATTTCATCGCGCAGCAGCTGCCAGGGCACGATATTGGCGTGATGTTCCATGTCCGAGATCAAGACGCCGTCGCCCTTGTTCAAAAACCGCCGGCCATAAGTCGCGGCGACCAGATTTATGGCTTCGGTGGTGTTCCGCGTGATGATGATCTGTTCTTCGGATGGTGCGTTGAGAAAACGGGCAATGGTGCCGCGAACGCCTTCATAACGGTCGGTCAGGGTCTGGCTGAGATAGTGGGCGCCCCGGTGGACGTTGGTATATTCATTTTCCAGCACCGCCGTCATGGCGTCGATCACGGCGCGGGGTTTTTGCGCCGAGGCGCCGGAGTCGAAATAAACCAACGGCTTGCCGTGGATCTGGCGCCCGAGAATGGGGAAATCCTGGCGGATGCGCGCCACGTCAAAGGCGCCTTCAACGTTGTGGCCGGCCAGATTGGCGCTCTGGTTCATATCGTTCATGATCCCATCCACTCGGCAACCAAACCATCCATGGTCCCGCGCACGGCATCATCGCCGATCTTGTCCAGGGTCTGGGCCACGAACGCGGTCATCAGCAGGCGCCGCGCCTCCCATTCCGGAATTCCGCGGGTGCGCAGATAAAACAGCCCCGTCTCGTCCAGCTCTCCCGCCGTGGCGCCGTGACTGCATTTAACGTCGTCGGCCAGAATTTCCAATTCCGGCTTGCTGTCGATCTCCGCCTTGTCGGACAACAGCAAGGTTTTGTTCAATTGATGGCCTTCGATGCCCTGGGCATCGGGCCGCACGGTGATCTTGCCCTGAAAGACACCGTGGGCGCTGTCATCGAGGATGCCGCGATAATCTTGCTGGCTATGGGTCGCGCCCACCACGTGATCCATGTGAATGGCATTATCGCAATGCTGTTTGCCGCGCAGCAGATATATGCCGTTCAGATCCGCCCTCCCGCCGGGCCCTTGCAGGGCCACGTGTATTTCGCTGCGGGCCAGCCGGGCGCCCAGATTGAGATCGAAATTCTCAAACTTGGCCGTCTCCGCCAACTGCGCGGCGACCGTGGCGATATGGCTGGCCGTCCTGGCTTCGCATTGAATTTTGTACCGGCGGACCCACGCGCCGCTCTCGGCGACAATTTCGGTGACCGCATTCAGGACATAGGCCTCTTCACCCTGGCCAAGATAATGCTCGAGAACGGTAACCGAGCTGCCCGATTGGGCCAGGATCAGATTGCGGGGATAATTCGCGCTGAGGTGATTTAGAAACAAAATCTCGATCGGCTGGGTCACGGCAACGCCCGGCGCCACAACCAAAAGATAACCATCCCGGCTCATGGCCTGGTTCAAGGCGGGCAGGGGTAGCCCCTTGACGGCCGCGATCCGTCCCAGATTGTCCGCCAACAGCTCCGGCGCCTGATCCATGGCCTCCGCCATGCCCAACAGGCGCACGCCGGCGGGCAGATCGGAGGCGCTTTCCATCAAGCACCCATTGTCGAAGACCAGGCGATGGGCGGTGGGTAAAAGGGCCGGGGGGACGGCGCCTGTTTGCCCATTCCGAGGGACGAATAACTGATCGCGGATCGGTTTCAGGTCGGTGTAGCGCCAGGCTTCGACCTTGCGGTCGGGCAGGCCAAGGTTGGCAAACCGGGCCGCCGCATCCGCCCGCAAATCCGCCAGCCACGGCAGATGGCCGCCCGGCAGCGTGGGGGCGTACTCGGTCGCGTAGGTTTCCGGCGTCATGATCTAGGCTGCCTTTTCGTCGCCAAGATATTCGCCGTAACCGTTTTCCTCCAGCTCCATGGCCAGTTCCTTGCCGCCCGAGCGCACGATGCGCCCCTGGGCCAGCACATGGACATAGTCTGGGACAATGTAATCCAACAGGCGCTGGTAATGGGTGATCACCAGCAAGGCGCGGGCCGGGCCCCGCAAGGCGTTGACCCCCTCGGCCACGACTTTCAGGGCATCGATATCAAGGCCGCTGTCGGTCTCGTCCAGCACCGCCAGATATGGCTCCAGCAAGGCCATTTGCAGGATTTCGTTGCGTTTTTTCTCACCGCCCGAAAACCCTTCGTTGACGCCCCGGCGCAGCATGTCGTCGGAGATATTCAGGGTCTTGGTATGTTGGCGCAGGCGCTTCATGAATTGCGCCGCGTCCAACTCCTCTTCGCCGCGATGGCGGCGTATGGCGTTCAGGGCGGTTTTCAGGAAAGTGGTGGAGGAGACACCGGGCAGTTCGACCGGGTATTGAAAGCCCAGGAACAAACCTTCCGCCGCCCGCTCCTCGATCGACAATTGGGTGAGATCCTGGCCCTTATAGGTGATCGAGCCGGCGGTGATATCATAGCCGTCCCGTCCCGAAAGAACATAAGACAGGGTGCTTTTGCCCGAGCCGTTCGGACCCATAATGGCATGCACTTCCCCGGCCCCAATGGTCAGATCGATGCCCTTGAGAATTTCCGTGCCGTCCACGGTGGCGTGCAGGCCCTTAATTTCCAACATGTTACGCATTTTCCTAACCAACGCTGCCTTCCAAGGAGATGGCGACCAGTTTTTGTGCCTCGACCGCGAATTCCATGGGTAATTCCTGTAGTACCTGCTTGCAAAAACCGTTGACGATCATGCCCAGGGCCTCTTCATCCGATAGCCCCCTTTGGCGGCAATAGAACAATTGATCCTCGCTGATTTTCGCCGTCGTCGCCTCGTGCTCTATGGTTGCCGTGCGGTTGCGGTTTTCGATATAGGGCACCGTGTGGGCGCCGCATTGATCGCCGATCAGCAGGCTGTCGCACTGGGTATAATTGCGCCCGCCCGAGGCGCCCGGCTGCATGCGCACCAGACCGCGGTAGGTGGACTGGCTACGCCCGGCCGAAATACCCTTGGCGATGATGGTGGAGGAGGTATTTTTGCCAATATGGATCATCTTGGTGCCCGTATCGGCCTGTTGCAGGTTGTTGGTGATGGCGACGGAATAAAATTCACCCACGGAATTGTCGCCCTGTAAAATACAGCTCGGATACTTCCAGGTGATGGCGGAGCCGGTCTCGACCTGGGTCCAGGATACCTTTGAGTTACGGCCCCGGCAGGCGGCCCGCTTGGTCACGAAATTATAAATCCCGCCCTTGCCATTCGCATCGCCCGGATACCAATTCTGCACCGTGGAATATTTGATCTCGGCATCGTCCATCAATACCAGTTCCACCACGGCGGCATGGAGCTGGTTTTCGTCCCGTTGCGGCGCCGTGCAGCCCTCAAGGTATGAGACGTAGCTGCCTTCGTCGGCGATAATCAAGGTCCGCTCGAACTGCCCCGTATTGGCCTCGTTGATGCGGAAATAAGTCGATAATTCCATGGGGCAACGCACGCCCTTGGGGATGTAGACGAAGGATCCATCGGTAAAGACGGCGGAATTCAGCGTCGCGTAAAAATTATCGGAATAGGGCACGACCGAGCCCAAATACTTTTGCACCAGTTCGGGGTATTCCCGCACCGCCTCGGAAATGGGACAGAAAATTACCCCGGCCTTGGCCAGTTCCTTGCGGAACGTGGTCGCCACCGAGACGGAATCGAACACCGCATCCACCGCCACGCCGGCCAGCATGGCCTGTTCGTGCAAGGGAATGCCCAGCTTTTCGTAGGTGCGCAGCAGTTCCGGATCGACTTCATCCAGGCTTTTGGGGGCATTTTCCATGGATTTCGGCGCTGCGTAATAATAGGCGTCCTGAAAATCGATTTCCGGGTAATCAACCTTGCCCCAACTCGGCTCCTCCATCCCCAGCCAGCGCTCGTAGGCCCGCAGGCGCCATTTCAGCAACCACTCCGGCTCGTTCTTTTTGGCCGAAATAAACCGAATGATGTCCTCATTCAGGCCCTTGGGCGCCAACTCGGTCTCGATATCGGTTACGAAACCGTATTTGTACTTATCGCCGGCAATCGAAGAGACCTGTTCGGCCGTTTCCGCGGAATAACTCATTCATGGAGTCCTTACGGTTGTCGATATGGTATTATTATCAGTCTCTTGTGAGGCTATTTTAAGCTTATTTATCAGTTCCTTGGGCGCCGGTTCGAAGGTGAAGGGCGTGGGGATCATATCGGCCAGGGTGACGCTTTCCAAAGCGACCTGTATGGCCCCGTTGACCTTGTTCCAATGGCCGCTCATGGCGCAAAGAGACATCGCATCGCACGAGGTATCCGCCCCGTCGATGCAGGCGGTCAGGGCAATGGGGCCCTCCAGGGCAACGACGATGTCCGCCACGGTGATCGCCGTTGGCGGCCGTTTCAAGATGTAACCGCCACCGGCGCCGCGTTGGGAGGTCAAAATTTCCGCCTTGCTCAATTGTTTCATCAATTTCGTGGCGGAGGGCAGGGGGACGCCGGATTCCTGGGCCATCTGCGCCGATGTCACCACTTTGCCATCGTCGGCGGCCATATGGCTCAGCATGACGACGGCGTAATCTGTCATTTTGTTCAAGCGGATCATCTGCCACCTCATAAAAGGGACTAATTTAGTACTGTTTAAATAGCAAATGTTAAAATCATGTCAAGCGGCATGCTGTCGCACCCCCAAAATTTAGGAGTGGAGGCAATCTGTTTTGCCTTTTTGGCTGGTTATTTGTTAGAAGGGGCCACCCGCTTGAATTGTCCGGAAGACCCATATGGCCCACACCACAATCTGCAAATCCCTGGCTCTGGCAGCGATCCTGATCCTTGCGCCGTTAGGGGCGATGGCGGAAGAAAAACCCCTGTTCGAATTGGGTCTGGCCGCCGGCGTGGGATATTTGCCGGACTACCCGGCGGCGGGGCAGAATCATTTCAACGGCATCGCGCTGCCATTTCCGATCTACCGCGGCGATTTTTTCCGCTCCGACAGCAAGGGGCTGCTGCGGGGCCGGTTCATTCACAGCCGGGATTTCGAACTGGATGTTTCGCTGTCCGGTTCGTTGGATGCCGATTCCGATGACAACGATGCCCGCCGCGGCATGCCGGACCTGGATCACCTGGCCGCATTTGGCCCGCGCATTCAATGGACCATCGCACGGGCGACAAAATGGGCGAAAATTGATCTTGAACTGCCGCTCCGCGCCGTTTTCTCGACGGATTTTTCCTCCCTGGAGCATCGCGGTTACCTGGCCGAGCCGCAAATCGCCTACCAGCACAAAAATTTTCTCCAATCCGGTATCAAGTTAAAGCTGGGCCTGTCAGCGACCTATGCCAGCGAGGACCTGCAGGATTTTTTCTATCAGGTTGACGCGCCCTTCGTCACGGCGACGCGCGCCCTGTTCGATGCCGAGGCCGGTTATCTGGGCAGCCGCCTGCGCCTGTCCCTGCTCTATCCCCTGGGTAAACACCTGCGCCTGTTCCTGATCGGCGATGCCGATAGCCACCATGGCGCCGCCAACGAAAATAGCCCCCTGTTCCGCGAAGATCTGACCTACGGCGCGGGGCTCGGGCTGATCTGGTCGTTCTATCAATCGGAACGTACCGTCAACGAGTAAACCGTGCCGAGCCGGTTAATTCAGACACCCACTACATATAGGGTTGCGGCACATATTAAATTTACGGCAGAAATGTGCCAACGAACTAAATCGCTCTCGCGATAATTTTTGTCGGCGTGTGGTGAGGACCGCGCGATAACGGGCGGGCCCGCCCTGTGTTGCGATTTAGGGTTTTCCGAACCTCACTCAACACAAGAGCAGAACCATGACCGACAAAGCTATTAGCCCCTTGCGCCAAAGCATGATCGAGGACATGACGGTCCGGGGATTTATGCCGCGCCACCACGCGATCGCCGAGGCGACAACCTACTTTGACGATGCAGCCCCGGCTGGCGCGGCGGATCATTGATCGTTTGGGGTCGGTCTTCGGTACGATGTAGCGGTGATTGTTGCTTTCGCGCCTGCTATTGGCAGCAACGCGGTCGTGGGCGTAGCCTTCGCAAGGCCGGGCATTCAGACTAGTAGCAAAAGCTCGCTAAAGAGTGAAGAACGGAAATTGCGGTTAGGAGCCAGTATCAACAAAATCTATTAGAAGCCGACATTGGGCGATTTACTGATCGGCATGGATTCCCATAACCGTGACGGCTACACTTCGGTCCATGGCGGAAGGGATACAACGTAGACTGACGACAATCGTAACGGCAGACGTGGCTGGTTGGGGATTTTAAGGATAGCCGTGCACGTACAAGCAACCCGAATTTTGGCGCCGCTACTGCGCCGATGGGAAGGCCTGCCAGGCAATGTCCGTGGTGCACTATGGATGCTGTTGGCGGGAGTCGGCTTCACTGGCATGACTGTGTGCATCAAGGTCTCGGCGCGGACGATGCCTATATTCGAGATCGTGTTCTTACGGGCCATTTTCGCCATGCTCGTCATTTCGCCGGCTATCCTCCGCTCGCCATCAGGATTTTTTCGTACCGAACGAGCCGGCGCACATGTGCTGCGCAGCCTGATCGGGATCTGCGGTATCGCGACGATGATGCTTTCATTGGCTCACCTTGATCTGACGTTGGCTACCACGCTTGGCTTCACCCGCACGCTGTTCATGATCCTCTTGGCGGTGTTGTTCCTTGGCGAGGTCGTACGCTGGCGGAGAACGATGGCCACCTGTATCGGCTTCCTAGGCGTCGTCTTATGTGTACAACCCGGCGCCACCGGCCTCGACCCATGGACCATTGTCGGAGTGGTCGCCGCTCTTTTCGCGGCGGGGGTAACGACAATGATCAAACGCCTGACATCCACGGAGCCGCCGCTTCGTATTTTGGTGTGGTCTTATCTCATCATTGGGTTCATCGCCGCTATTCCCACCGCGGTGATCTGGAAGACTCCCACCTTCGGCGAACTCGGGGTCGTCGCGCTCATGGGTCTGTTCTCCGCTTGGGGACAGAGCTGTATGGTGAATAGCCTCCGGGTTGGCGAGGCAACCGCGGTCGCGCCCTTCGAGTACAGCCGTCTGTTATTTGCCGCCGCAATCGGCATGCTGTTCTTTGCCGAATTGCCCTCGTTGCAAACGCTGCTCGGAGCCGCTCTCATTGTTGGAAGCACGCTGTACATCGCGGTGCGTGAAGCGCGGCTCGGAAAATGAAGGCAAAGTGGAAAAATTGAGGCTAGCGCATGTCGCGTTCAATTGGACGCGAGGCCATGCGCTAAAACCTTTAAGTTCGAGCAACTTTTCCGGCCGGAGTGTATCGACGGCCTGAGACCAATCGACAGGGAGCTGCCGTGGATGCTCCATTAGGTCTGACCGTGGGCGACGCTCCGGAAGAAATTTTCTAGTTCTCCGCCAACACGTGCCGCGCGACGACAAGTTCCTGGATTTCCGCCGTGCCTTCCTCGAACCAGAAACCGCGCGCGTCTCGATAAATTCGTTCGATCGCTGCTTCCTTGGTATAACCAAATCCGCCATGAACCCGCAGCGAAAGGTCGGTCACCCGCCCCACCATGTTAAGGCAGAATAGTTTTGCGGTGGCGGCGGCGGCCGTGTAATCCCCGCCGTCTTCGCATATTCGGGCGGCGTGTCCGACCAGATGTCGCCCGGCCTCTATTTCCGAATGCATGTTCGCGATATGCCCCTGGATGGCTTGGCGCGTGGAGATCGGCCTGCCGAAGGTGACGCGGTTCCTGGCAAAGGCAACGGCCTCGTCCAACGCGCGCTGGGCAAGTCCAACCATGCAGATCGAAAGCGACACGCGACTGTAGTCAAGAAAACTCAGTGCCACTTCGAGCCCCTGACCCACCTCACCGAGCCTGTACTCATCCGCGACTTCCATGTTCTCGTAGCGCAAAAACGCATGCCCGGTTCCATGCATGCCCATTGTGTGCTGTGACGCGTCGATCTCGAAGCCCGGTGTGTCGCGCTTCACCAAAAAGGCGGTGAGCGAGTCTTTGGCGCCCTTGGTATCAGAGGCAGCCACCAAGATGAAATGCGTCGCGCGGTCGGCGAACGTGATCAGGTGCTTTTCGCCGCTAATCCGCCAAGCATCGCCGTCGCGTATTGCTCTCGATTTCAAGTCGCGGCCGGTGCCGCCGGTCTTTTCCGTCAGGCAGAAAGCCACGACAGCCTTGCCCGTGGCAATCTTCGGAATGATCGCCCGTTGCGCTTCGTTTCCGAACATCCGTAACGGCTGCCAGGTACCGTTGGTCAAATGCACCAGCATGCGGCCGATGCCAGGTCCTTCGGCGGCGGCTTCCAGATAGGGGAGAAAAGCCATTATCCCCATGCCATAGCCGCCATATTCGACGGGCATCGTAAGCCGGTAACAACCCACGTCGGCCGCCCGGCGATGTAACGCTTCGGGGAGGATGTCAGTGCGCTCGATCTCCGGGTAAGCCTTTTCCATGTCTTCGAGGAAAAATTTCCGAAACGCATCCAACTCTACTACACCACTCATCGTGTTCTCTCCATTCGTCGCATCACGTTGGCCCGGCAGACCAGCGACCGCACGTTGTTCTTAATTATAGCCGTTCAGAAAAATCCATATGGCCATATTGACTTATTTCGTCACTCCCGGCTTGTTTAATAGCATGCCTGCAATAAGGGAATATTCGTCAATTACCAGGCTGGGAGCCCCGTGATGAACGATGCGAAATCGGATCCTCGGGTCCGCCGGGTCGCCATATCGCCTGGAAGCGTCTCGGTTCTGGAAACGGCGCGTCACGACAGGCCTGCGGGGTGGAGCAGGTTACAGGTGCTTGCTTGCGGCGTTTGCGGCACTGATCTTCACCTGCTTCACGGCATGAAAATGCCGGCCGGCGCGGCATACCCGGTTTATCCGGGACACGAAGTCGCCGCGCGGATTTTGGAGGCCGACCCTGACGCCGACCTGCCCCCGGGGACAACCGTAATCCTTCATCCCTTGCTGCCCTGCGGCGCGTGCGATCCTTGCAAGACCGGCCGGGAACATCAGTGTGCCTCGGGCGAGATGCTGGGCATCCACCGGCCGGGCGGATTATCCGACGAGCTTATCTGGCGATCCGACCGGCTTGTCGCCGTTGATGACTTGGACCCCCTGCTCGCCGCCTTGCTGCCCGACGCCGTGGCGACGGCCTATCACGCGGTCAAACGCGCGGCACTTCCGCCTGGCGGCAAACTCGCCGTTATCGGCGCGGGCGGCGTCGGCACGAATGTATTGCGGATCAGCCGCGCCTTGGACCCCTCATCACAGGCCGTTGCGGTGGTTCATAGCGACAGTACGGCCCGGCGTATCGCCGGCCTTGGTTTTCCCATCGTCCAGGGATTGGCGGGCGCCGGGCGTGCCGTGCGCGAGTTGGCCGGCAGCATGGACACGGTCATCGATTTCAGCGGCGCTGCGGCGGCGCCCAGCGAGGCCTTGCGCATGCTGCGCCGTGGCGGACGCCTCGTCCTTGGCGCTATTCTCGACGAAAAGGTCGCCCTTGCGACAACCTATACCGGGCTGGTTACGCGCGAGATCGAAATCGTCGGCAGCTATGCCTCCACCCTATCCGACTTGCGCGCGGTCGCTGAAATGGCGATGAGCGGAAAATTGCCGCTCGACGGGCTCGTGAGCCATGTGATCGATTTGGATAATGCGCCGGATGCGCTGGACATCCTGGAACAAAGGCCGCCGGGAATGGTGCGCGTCGTGGTCAAACCCTGATCTAAGACCAAAAGTCATTGATACTGGGCAGTGGATAATCGGAACCGCCGTCAGCGGATCAGTTGTGCCTCTCCAATTAATTCCGCAATCTCCTGACGGAGCAGGAATTTTTGAATCTTGCCGCTCGGCGTCATGGGAAATTCGTCGCGGATTTCGAGCCGCTCCGGCAATTTCCATGCGCTGATCCGCTTGTCCCGTAGGAAACTTACCATCTCTTCGAACGTCAGGCTTTCCCCCGGGGCGCAGATGACATAGGCACAGACCCGCTCCGAGAGCACCGGGTCGGGCATGGCAACGCAGGCGGCGTTGACGATTTTTGCATGAGTGAAAAGCAGCTCCTCAATCTCGCGGGCGGAGATGTTGGCGCCGCCGCGAATGATCATGTCTTTCTTGCGGCCGACGACATTGACATACCCCTCGGCGTCCAAGGTGCAAATATCGCCCGTCGCATACCAGCCGCCCTCGAGGTTCACCTGGCGGGTGGTTTCAGGATCCTTGTAATAACCCGCATACCGCGCGGCGGACCAGATTTGCAGCTCGCCTTCGTCATCGGGGTCGGCCGGCTCCCCGGTCTCGAGATCCACCAAGCGACCTTCGACGCCGGGAATAATCCGGCCATCGGTGCTATAACGCCGAACCATGGGCGCCTCGGGAGAGACCGCGCTGTTGATCAGGGTTTCCGACGAGCCATAAATCGCCGAGACGAACAGGCCAAAATCTTCGTCGGCCTGCCTGACCAGCTCCCTTGGAATAGGCGCGCCGCCGCAGGCAAAAGTCTTCAGGGTTTGTAGCTTTTCCCGGTTGGCGTTCGGCGCGTTCATCAGACCGTGGAGGAACGGTGTCGCCGACAGGGTATAGATGCAGCGTTCCGCATGAATGAGCTCAACAGCCGCTTCCGCATCCCAATGCTCCTGCCATACGGCCGTCAACCCGTACTGCACCGGCAGCCGCGCACCGGCGATAACGGCCGTGGTGTGACCTATTGGCGACGCCATGAAGATGGTATCGCCAGCCGCAAAACCGACCGTGTCGTTCAATTGATCGGTCCCGGCGCCCATTGTGTTGTGGGTGTGCATGACGCCCTTGGGCTCCGCCGTCGTGCCCGAAGTGAAGATCAAGGTTGCCACCATGTTCGGGTCCGGGCGCAGCTGATCGATGGTGGCGCCGGATACCTCATCCTCCCACGGTTTCGTCAACAGCTCATCGAAACGCCGCATGCTGTTCGGGACCTCTTCACCGGCAACGAAGACATGCTTCAAATGGGGCAGATCCGGCCAGAGCTCGGCCACCATTTCAGTATAGTCGAAGTTGCGGTAACGATCGGGGATCAGCAACAGAGCGGTTTCGGCGTAGCCCAGGATGTAGCCGACTTCACTTTGGCGATAGACGGCGCCGATCGAATTCGTTACGGCGCCAAGCTTGGTGGCGGCGCAATGCAGGATCAGCCATTCCGCCCAATTCGGCAACTGGATGGAGATGACATCGCCCGGCCTGATACCGTATTGGTAAAGCCCGCAGGCGGCCCGATGTGCCAGGCGGTCCAGTTCGGCGAAGGTGAGCCGCCATTTGCGGTCGATCATAACCAGTTGCTCACCGCGCTCGGCCACGTGCCGGCGCAGGCAATCGTCAAGGGTCTGGTTCCGCCACTCGCCCGCCGCGACCCGCGCTTCGATCGTGGCGGCATCGTGGTAGAGTTCTCGAATAGCCATGAGCGGTCCCCCATTCCCGGACCGCATGCCGGTCCATACAAGACGGTACTATTTTATTTCATGCCCGCCGGCATGCAACCAGACAAATAATCAGGCCTTGGAACATCACATCCAGCAGGCTTCTGAAAATCTCAACACTATTGTTATTGGCCACGCCAAAATTGTCACTCCCGCGGCAGGTAAAACCGTGCGCGATGGCGATGCCTGCCGTTTGGATGTGGAATGACGGCGGAAGGAGATTAAACCACCTCTATCCTACCTCGGCCCGAAGCCGGCCGTGTAGGGATTGCAGAGTGTCGAGGATCATTTGGACGCCGCGGGCGCCCGATTGGAATATCGCCGTGGCGTTCAGGGACACGCCATGGAACCCCATTGCCTTCATGGCGGCGGCACGGGCCACCACCCGGTCGGGCTGGGCATAGAAGGTTTTGGCCGCCGTGTCGCCGGGGCGTGGCGGCGAGGCAATCATGCCCTCCCAGCCCATGGCGTCGGGATCGCGGCCGGCGGCGAGGGCCGCTTCACGGATGGTATCCATGGCCCGGCTGGCGAAATCGGCGTCCTCGACCTGGCCCGCGAGCCAGCCGTCGGCATATTTCCCAACCCGCCGCAGGGCGGGGTCGCTCCTACCGCCGATCCAGATGGGCAGACCCCTGCCATGGGTTGGTTTCGGCTCCATCGCCATTGCCAAGGCATTGTAATAATCGCCCTGGAAGTCGATCCGTTCGTCGCGCCAGCAGGCCTGGAGCAGCTCAATGGCCTCGTCCATGCGTTTGCCCCGATCCGCAAACCGCTGGCCAAGCGCTTCATATTCCGAGGCCTGCCAGCCAATACCGATACCGCACCGCGCCCGCCCGCCGGATAAAGTATCAAGGGTGCTGAACTGTTTTGCCACCAGAACAGGCTGGCGCTGCGGCAGTACCAGGACCTGAGTGCCAAGACCGATCCGTTCGGTAACGGCCGCCGCATATGACAGGGTCATCAGGGCCTCGAGGATCGGCATGTTGGCCGCATAATACGACTTGTCGCGGCCTTCCACGTTGTATCCCATGACCACGTGGTCATAGATGTCCAGCTGGTCGTAGCCGATATCCTCGATGCCCTTGGCCAGATGGGCGACCATTGCCGGGCCTTCGCGATAGGAAACACTGGGAAATTCGACGGCCAATTTCATCGCTGTTGTCCTTTACTGGTTCGAAACGCTCCCGCAACTCAGTCAGCCGCGCCGCACACCCGGTCGGGTCATCGGCGGCCTTGGGAATGAAGCCGATTGATTGCGCCCGAACATATCAAAGCGCCGGCCAAATACCGCCTGAAACGGGCAGAATTTCGCCGGTGATATAGCCACCTTCGTCGCTGCAGAGAAACAGGGCGGTATTGGCAATATCCGTGGGCTCGCCGAGCCGCTTGAGCAGGCTTCGCTCCCGGTATACTTCGGCATTTTCCGGGCCAAGCATTGCCAGCACCCGGGTACGAATTATGCCCGGTGCGATCGCGTTGACGTTAACGTGGGGCGCAAGTTCCATGGCGAGGCTACGGGTGAGCGATGCCACGCCCGCCTTGGCGGCGCCGTAGTCGGCGCTGCCGGCTTCACCCGCGAAGTTGACGGAGGAGATGTTCAGAATTTTGCCATAGCCATTCTCCAGCATGGCGGGTGCGAGCAATTGCACCAGATGGAAGCCGGGCTTCAGGTTTAATTGCATCGTGGCATCCCACCGCGCCTCGGTCATATGAACCAGGTCGGCGGGGCCGTCATAATGTTGGCCTTGGTAGCCCCCCACGATGTTGGCGAGAATTTGAATGGAGCCAAATTTCTCCCGCCCCGCCGCCACCAGCTCTTCCACCTCGCCCCGCACCATGGCGTTGGTTCGCAGCGCCACCACCTTGCCGGCGGAACCGGCCGCCTCGGCGACAGCCCGCTCACCTTCAGCCAGCCGGGTTGCCGAGATGTCGGTAATGACAAGCGATGCGCCCTCCTCGGCGAACCGTTTCGCCACGGCCATCCCCATGGGTCCGCCCGCGCCCGTGACCAAAGCAACCCGGTCCTTCATCCGCATGACAAGCTCCTCCAAGATGCGGGTCATATCGCCATTTCAGGCGATTTATCCCCGCGAAGCGCACAGTATGCGACGAATAGCAGGCGGCAAAAAGAAGAGAAACGTGTAATCCAACGACCGCTCGTTCGAAAACAGTATAGCCGGGGGCAACACCTTGGCCAGCACTCACGAGGCGCAGGCTTTCGCCGATGACATATCGACGGGGGTGAAGCGGCGCAGATTGCTCCACGCCGCGTAATAGGATTTTGCGGGCAGGGGGGGCGTGGGCATGTGGAAATAGCCAGCGAATATATCGCGGTAGATATTCACCGTGTTGTAGGCGCCGCTCCCCTCGTCCCGAATGAATGGCGCCACGGGGGAAGCCTGAACCGCAAACAGCGTGCCATAACGTTCCCGGATACACACACGTTCCCGGTCGTCGTGATTGTAATGAATGCTGCCGCCATGATCGCTTTGAATGATGATCACGCGCGGCTCGGGAATGGCGGCGATGATGCGGTCGATGTGCTCAAGCAGGACCCGGTTGGTGTAGCGCAGTTTTTCCAGATACCCCATGGCATATTGTTGGCGCCGTTCGGGCCGGTCCAAGATGACCGCGTTACCGGTGGCGATAAACTCGGTCACGGGCAGCCATTGCTTCGTATCATCGCCATTCATCGTGATGGTGAAGGGCGGATGGGGCGCCAGGAAATGCTGAAACAGATGTATGGGCGTCCCCTTTGCCAGGGCGGCGGCGATGGGCGCGCCAAATCGGTTGTAATCGAAGCTGAAGCGCAAATCCCGGTTCATCCGTTGTAAATTCCGCCAGGTCACGAAATTCGTCAGGGGCGTGATTGACTTGATGTTGCGGCGGTATAGCAGCGCATGTTCGAAGGTCCAGCGTCCCTCCCGGGGCCGGATATCCAACTGCATGGTCTCGTCGGGATAGCGATAAAATCCGGTCAGCCCCACGGGCGTGGCAAAGAAACGATAGCCCTGTTGTTGCAGGACGTCGTGGACCGGGCCGTCGGTAACCTTGTTCAACAGCCGGCGGCGCAACCCGACATCGTTTTCCGCCAACCTGCCCAGTTGCCCAGGGTCGACATAGCCCCCCTGAAAAGTGGCGGCGAGCGACAGACTGGTTTGGTTGTAGGGCGTCGTCGCGCCCGTGGCGACCTTGAACCCCCGAGCGGCCAGGGCGGCCAGAAAACCGCTATTGTCAAAACCGTAGTCCTGGGCCAGCACATCGGCGCGGGCATAGCCGTCCAGCATGATGTGCACGATATGGGGCCGCACGGGCGCTGTAGGGGCGCTTTGCACCCCGCCGGTTTCAATCTGGGACGTGGTCAGATTGAAATCAGGTGGTGGCTGGGAGAGATATTGGTAGGCGAAGCCGCCCACGGACCAGAGCACGGCGAGCAGGGCCCAGATATTAAAGGCCAGGGAAATTCGGCGGGCGAAACGGCCCCGGCGGATACAGACCAGAGCCCCGATAACGAAAAACAGCCCGCCCCAGAGCAGATGCGTGATCAAGATCGGCCCGCCGTCCCGAAAATGATAAAATATCCGCAGTGGCAGGGCAAAATAGATGAAGGCGAAAAACATCGCCACGCCCACAAGGGCAAAATAACCCACCGGCAAGAATTTCGTGGCGGCGATAACAAGCACCATGAGAAGGGTGCTGAAGATCAGATAGTCAAAGGTATCCGTGATCAACAACTGGAAGTGATTGGCCTGGTAAAAAAAGCTGACGAAATACAGGTTCACGAACAACGGATAGAGGGGAAGCTGGGCCGCCCGAGTCACAAGTTTCCAGGTCCGGGACGGCATCACGAATCCAGTGGGCAAGCCATGCGGTTTTGCCTCAGGCCGCATCCTCCAAAACCATGTCGGCGGCCTTTTCCCCGATCATCAAGCAGGCCGCGTTGGTGTTGCCCGACACAAGGGTCGGCATGATGGAGGCATCGGCCACCCGCAGGCCGGCGATACCGTGGACGCGCAGGCGTTCATCGACCACGTTGCGGTCAGCCGTGCCCATGCGGCAGGTGCCCGTGGGATGATAGGTGGTCTCCGCCGTGCGGCGAATCCACGCCAGCATGGCCTCATCGCCCTGGATCTCCTCTCCCGGCGCTTCCTCGACGCCCCGATAGGCATCCAGCGCGGCGGCGTTCATCAGATCGCGGGTGCGTTGTACGCCGTCCAGCAAGACCCGCTGGTCCGTCTCCGCATCCAGGAAATTGAAGGTTATGGCCGGGTAATCGTTGGCATCGGCGGTTTTGGCATGGATATGGCCCATGCTGTCGGGGCGGCATTGATACACCGTGGCGATCATGCCTGGCTCCTTGCCGAGATAGCGCTTGTTCGGGTCATCGTATCGGAAGGGCACCAGATGGAGTTGAATATCAGGGGTTTCCAAGTCCTCCCGTGAACGCAGGAAGGCCAGCATGGGCGCCGACGGCATGCCCAGAAAACCGCTCCGGTTGAAGGCATAGCGCAGCGCCTGCCAGCCCAGTCCCAGGCCGTTGACCTTGCCGTTGTAGGTCACGTTCTGCTGCGTCACCCGCCATTTCATGCGCGGTGCGATATGGTCGCGCAGGCTTTCGCCCACGCCCCACAGATCGTGATTGACCTCGATTCCAAGGTCGCGCAGACGCTCCCCTTGGCCGATGCCCGACAGCTCCAATATTTGCGGCGATTTAATGGAACCGGCACAAATGATAACCTCGCGGCCGGCGCGGGCCTGCATGCGTTGTCCGTTGGCGCTGTATTCGACGCCCACCGCCTTGGCGCCGTCCAGCAATACCCGCTCGACCAGGACTTCCACCTCCAGGCGCAAATTCGGGCGTTTTAGGGCCGGCTTCAGATAGCCGGCGGCGGCGGAGGCGCGTTTGCCGTTGCGGATCGTGGTCTGGGTCTTGCATATGCCTTCCTGGCTGGCGCCGTTGTAGTCGGGATTATGCGGCAGGCCGATCTCGGCCCCGGCGGCGATCCAGGCATCGTAGAGCGGGCTTTCGTCCTTGCATTCGCTGACATGAATGGGCCCACCCGCGCCGCGGATGCCATCGTCGCCCCGTTCGAAATCCTCCAACTTGCGGAAATAAGTCTTCACCGTGTCGAAATCCCAGCCCCGGTTGCCCTGCTGGGCCCAGGTATCGTAATCCAGCGGCTGTCCGCGTACATAGACCAGTCCGTTGATGGCGGAGGAGCCGCCGACGACCTTGCCGCGCGGCACCGGAATGGCCCGGTTGGCGGTGCCTTCCTCGGGCTCGGAGCGGAAACGCCAATTGGCCACGGGGTCATCGAGCAGCAGGGCGAAACTGATGGGGAACTGGGTCCAGAAATTACTCCGTTTACCGGCCTCCAGCACCAACACCTTGTGCTTGCCGCTGGCGCTTAACCGGTTCGCCATCACACAGCCGGCCGAACCGGCGCCCACAACGATATAATCGTACGACCCAATATCCGTCACCACGCATCCTCCTCGAAGATTTTTGATAGAATACGATGCCTGGAAGGAAACAGCAAAGGTCCGTGCCCGGAAACTGCGGAAAGTGGGCTGGCCGAGGCGTATTTTGACAGTGGCGCCGGCTTGATGTAAGCTTTCCTTACATCCTTACAAAAAGGAACGGAGTATGCTTGCCAAGCTGACGTCGAAAAACCAGTTGACCTTGCCAAAGGCGGTGCTTTCATTTTGCCAGGGTACGGAATATTTCGATGTAACGGAGGAAAACGGCCGCATCGTGCTGGTTCCCGTGCGCCTGAACCGCGCCAACGCCGTGCGTTCCAAATTGGCTGATCTGGGCTTGTCGGAAGATGATATCGCAGAGGCGGTGGATTGGGCGCGGGATGACGGCAGCCGGACGGAATGACCCCGCCGCGCCTTGTCCTCGACACCAACGTCGTACTTTCCGCTCTGTTGTTCCATGCTGGCGCGGTATCCTGGCTTCGCGCCGCCTGGCAATCCGAAACCGTTCTGCCATTGGCTAGCCGCACGACCATCGCCGAGTTTATCCGGGTCCTGTCATATCCCAAGTTCCGCCTGACCGCAGATGAGCGAGAGGATTTGTTGGCCGACTATCTGCCCTGGTGCGAAACCGTGATCGTGGCAAACCCAATCGAGGTGCCGGACTGCCGCGACCCATTCGACCGCCCCTTCCTGGAACTGGCGCTCACCGCAAGGGCGGATGCCCTGATCACCGGCGACAAGGATCTGCTTATATTGGCCGAAACGTTTTCCGTGCCTATTCTGACAGTTGCCGCGTTTAAACAGCGCGTCTCAACTCCGTAACGCCGTCGTCGAATTCATTGTTGAATCCAAATTGCCAGTTTTAAGCACAAATCAAAAAACGTAAGGCCCGCGACAAAAGTGCGCGGGCCTTATCGATTTCTGAGTGGCTTCGAGTGAAGCCCCATATTCAGGTGGTCGCCTTACAGATATCCACGGCTGCCGAAGCCATTGGACGTGCTGACGCCGATATCCCGGCGCAGATGTTCGTTCAGGTTGGCAAATTTGGACCCTCTGTCCGTCGGAATGAGGCGCTTGACGGCGTTTGCCACGGCGCGCAGGGCGATGGTCAGCAGGCGACCCATTTCCAGGGCCTGCAAGCGCCGGCCATGAAAGACGACATCGTTGTAGTCGATCAGAACCGTCTCCTCTTTGGGTGAGAAGTCCTGCGCCAACTGACGTTCGATCTGTTTGTGAAAGCTCATACTATATCCTGACTTAATTGTGCGCGGGTCTTGCTGGTCATCCATGCCCGTGTTGTTTATGTTGCACTGCATATAATGTATTCGTTAACAAAATCAATCCTTTATGGGCCTTTTATTCATTCTAATATCGCATTGCAGCAATGCGCTTAATGCATGGCTCTCGGCCATGACCTATGTATTGAGTTGTCGTTTGCCTTTGCGGGCGGCGAGACGGCATAATCGCTGTCATCGTCACGGTGACGACATTGGGGATTTTTGCAGATGAGTGGTGAGATCGATTGGGCCGGGCGATTGGCGGCCTTGCGGGGCGAGATGTCGGCGCGGGGGCTGGACGGCTTCCTGGTGGGGATGGCCGATCAATATCAGAATGAATATGTGCCCCCGCAAGCCCAGCGCATTACCTGGCTGACCGGGTTTACCGGCTCCGCCGGCATGGTGGTGGTGCTCAAGGACAAGGCCGCCGCCTTTACCGATGGCCGCTATACCCTGCAGATCGCCGAACAAGTGGATGGCGAATTGTATCAACGCCTGCATATCACCGACAGCCCGCCAACCGATTGGATCGGCGAAAATCTGGCGGAAAATGCCAAACTCGGTTTTGATGGCTGGCTCTTCACGGACGCCGGCGTGACGCGGTTCCGAAAGGCGGCGGAGGCGGCGGGCGGGGAATTGGTCGCCGTCGAGGGCAACCCCCTTGACGCCGTCTGGATGGATCAGCCGGAGGCCCCCATGGCCCCGGTCGTGCCTCACGAATTGGCTTTCGCGGGTGAGGCCTCGGCGGCGAAGCGGGCGCGCCTGGCGGCGGCCTTGCGGGCGGACGCGGTGGTGATCACGGCGCCGGATTCCATTGCCTGGCTGCTGAATATCCGCGGCGCCGACGTGGCCCATTCGCCGCTTCCGCTGTCTCTGGCCATTTTGCACGGCGATGGCCGGGTTGATCTGTTCCTGGATGCGGCCAAGCGGGGCGCGGGCCTGGCCGATCACCTTGGCAACGAGGTCTCGTTACAGCCCACGGAGGCCTTCGCGGCGGCATTGGATGTGCTGGCGGGCAGTTCGGTCCAGGTCGATCCAGGATTGACCGCGTCCTGGGTGTTTGAGCGTCTGGCGGCGGCGGAGGCCACCATCGAACGGGCCCCGGACCCCTGCCAACTGCCGAAAGCCATCAAGAACGAGGTGGAATTGGCCGGCGCGCGGACCTCCCATGGCCGGGACGGGGCCGCCCTGAGCCGGTTTCTGCACTGGTTGTCGGTGTTTGCGCCGCAAGGCGAGACCGACGAGCTGGGCGCGGAAGCGCAATTGGCGAAATATCGCCAGGACGGCGAGCATTTCCGGGATCTAAGCTTTCCCACCATCACCGGTTCGGGCCCAAACGGCGCCATCGTGCATTACCGGGTCTCGGACGAGAGCAACCGCAAGCTCCGCCCCGGCGAGTTCTATTTGGTGGATTCGGGCGCCCAATATCTGGACGGCACCACGGATGTTACCCGCACCGTGGCCATTGGCGCGGTCGCCGACGAGATGCGGGACCGTTTCACCCGCGTACTAAAGGGCCATATCGCCATCGCCACGACGCGCTTTCCCAAGGGCACCACGGGCGCGCAACTGGATGTCCTGGCGCGCCATTCATTATGGCAGGCGGGCCTGGATTTCGATCATGGCACGGGCCATGGCGTGGGCAGTTATCTCAATGTCCACGAAGGCCCCCATTCCATATCGAAACGGCAACAGACCCAGGATCTGCGCCCCGGCATGGTGGTCTCGAACGAGCCGGGCTACTACAAAACCGGCGCCTACGGTATCCGTATCGAGAACCTGCTGGCGGTGCGCGAGGCCGAGATCACCGGCGCCGAGCGCGATATGCTGGAATTCGAAACCTTGACCCTGGCCCCCATCGACCGCCACGCCATCGCCGTTAACTTATTGACGGAAACCGAAAAAACCTGGCTCAACGCCTATCATCAGCGGGTCTACGACGCCCTGTCGCCGCAACTGGATGATCCCACGCGGGAATGGCTGGACGAGGCGACGCGGCCTATTTAGCGATTTTTTGCAAATCGCGGGTGGCGGTTTGGATGTGGTGATCCATGGCCGCTCTGGCGGCCGCGCCGTCCTGGTCTTGAATGGCGGCAAAAATCTCCCGATGTTGCTCAAGCGAGGTGCGGGCGAGGGATTCGGTCCTCTCGGGGGATAGAGTCAGGCGTTCGCCGATCCAGGTTTGGATCTGGCCGCGGATGACATTGATCAGGCGGTAGAGCATTTTGTTTTGTGTGGCGCGGGCGATCTCAAAATGAAAATTTGCGTCGAATTCCTGGAATTGACCGGGCTCGTCCAGATGTTCGGCCATGCCCTGAAGGGTGGCCGCGATGGCCGCGAGATTGTCGGGACCGGCGCGCTGGGCGGCCCAATGAGCGGCGTTGGTTTCCAGCATGTGGCGGGTTTCCACCAGGTCATCCTGGCTTTGCAGATCGCCCAGCAGGCCCCATTGCAGCGGTTTTTGGAACTGCCCGGCCTCCGTCGCGACATAGGTGCCGCTGCCGATCCGGCCCTCCAAAATACCCAGCGTAATTAAAGGCTTGAGCGCTTCGCGCACGGATGTTCGGCCGACGCCGAAACGTTTGCATAAATCCCGTTCCGAAGGCAGGCGGTCGCCGGGTTTCAGGGTTCCCCCGGCGATCAGGCCGCGCAGTTGATCCAGGATGGCATCACTGACCGTGGCCCGTTCTATTGGCTGGAACGGGTCGCTGGGATTTTCCGCGGGTGCGTTCGGTTCATTCATATTTTCAGATTGGTCAAGTTTGACTTTACAGACGGTGTCGATTTTTCTAGAATTGGTCTGACCAGCTGGCCAATATTGATCTTATATGCCGGCCTGCGTCAAGTCTCGATTATTGGAGCGCGCCAATATGGTGAACATCGAAGACCCATTTGCCGGTCTGGGAACGCGGGTCGAACTGGTTTCGACGGACAAGTATTTCCGCGACGTCTCCATCGCCCTCTACGCCCTGCAGGAAGCTGACGGTTGGCGCTTTCTTGTGCAAAGCTTTGCCGCCTATGACGGCATCAAGGCGCGCCTGGCCTTTATTCGCGATGCCATGCAGACCCTCGGCGGCATGGCGCCGGCGGGGGACGAAGATCGGCTGCGGTTTCCCTGCGGCGGCGAACATCTGGTGGCCGTGCGGCGGCTGTTTCTGCAAGCCTGCAAGGAAAAACCCGACAGCGCGGCGGAAATGTCGCCGCTGTCCATGTGGGACAAGAAAGCCGAGCTGACGGTCTCGGCGCAGGGATTGGGGCAGGGGGCTTATGAGCTGTCGGCGGACGGCGATGCCGGCGGGCGCCTCACCGCCCTGCGCAATGCCCTGGTCAAACTGGCGGATGCCCAGGCGGATGACGATGTGGGCGAGCGGCTTTGTTTCGCTTGCGGCCATGATCACCACGCCATGGTCGGTCTTTTGTTACAATCGGCGCCCAATGTGCGCGCCGTCATGCGGGAATTCGAGATGAATGCGGCCAAGGGCGTCCTGCTGGCGCCTGGCAGCCAGAAATAGGCCGGAAAAGAAAGGGATTGGCTATGAGCATGACCAGCCGGGAACGTGTATTGGCGGCCCTGAACGGCCAGCCGGTGGACCGGACGCCAATTTGTTGCCCGACCTCCGTCGCCACCGTGGAATTGATGGATTTAGTGGATGCACCCTTTCCCGACGCCAACCGCCAGGCGGAACCCATGGCCCGTTTGGCGGCCACGGCGCACACCCTGCTTGGTTTCGATACGGTCATGCCCGTGTTCTCCATCATTCAGGAATCCTCCGCCCTGGGCTGCAAGATGCAATGGGAAGGCAAGGACAATTGGCCCACGGTGCGTATGTCGGAGCCGATTTGGGAGCACCCGGACGATATTTATGTGCCCAACGACCTGATCGACCATCCCGATACCAAATGCGTGCTGGACGCCATCAAGCTGCTGCGCGAGGACCTTGGACCGGATGTCGCCATCATCGGCAAAACCATGGGACCGTGGTCCCTGGCCTATCATTGTTTCGGGGTTGAGAAATTCCTGCTGTTGTCACTCGACGATCCCGCAGCCACCGCTGAGGTCCTGCAAAAACTGAAAAAAGTCACCATCGATTTTGGCCGCGCCCAGATCGCGGCCGGCGTCGATGCCCTGACCTTGCCGGATCACGCGACGGGCGATTTGGTCAGCGGCGAGTATTATCACCGCTATCTCAAGGATCTGCATATTGAGTTCGCCCAGGCCATTCCCTGTCCCTTGATCCTGCATATTTGCGGCCGGACCGTGGACCGCATGGGCTTTATCGCGGAAACCGGCATGGCGGCGTTCCACTACGATTCCAAAAATAAACCCGGTGAGTCCATGGACGTGGTCGAGGGGCGCATCGCCCTGGTCGGTAATATCAACAATCCCGAAACCCTGTTCGCCAAGGGCCCGGATGACGTCAAGCGGGAGGTTTTCGCCAATTTGGACGCGGGCGTGCAGATGATCGGACCCGAATGCGCCATCCCCCTGCAAACCTCCATCGCCAATCTGCGCGCCATCCCCGAGGCCGTGCAGGAATGGCATGCGGTCCATTAAGCCCTTTAAATCCCATGAATAATTGAAAAAACGGTAGCGTAGCAATGGCGGAACTGAGCGATATTCAGAACCAGACCCTCCGGGACGAGATCGAGGAATACCTCGAACGGCCCGAGGAGATTGAGCGGTTTATTGAGTTATTCACGCGCGCGAAACCGCGCCTGCTGGAGATCGCGGCGGGCATTATCGAGGGCGATGACGACGGCGTGGACGCATTGACCACCCAGGCCCTGGCAGAGGGTATCGATGCCATCGAGATCATGGACGACGGCCTGATCGGCGGCATGGGTATCGTCGGCATCAAATTTCGCGAAAATTTCGTATTCGTGCCGGAAGTCCTCAGTTGCGCGCGGGCCATGCGGGCCGGCATGGCCCATATCGAGCCGATCCTCTCGGCCGCCGGCGTTGAGAAACAGGGCACCGTGATCATGGGCACGGTGAAGGGGGATTTGCACGATATAGGCAAAAATCTCTGCATCATGATGCTGCGCGGCTCCGGCTTCGACGTTATCGATCTTGGCGTGGACGTGGCCGAGGACACTTTCATTGATGCGGTGGAGGAAAGCGGCGCCAAGGTTTTGGGCATGTCCGCCCTGCTGACCACCACCATGCCGAACATGGGACGGACCATCGAGGCTTTCATTGACGCGGATCTGCGCGACGAGGTGCTGATCATGGTCGGCGGCGCACCGGTGACCCAGGAATTCTCCGACGATATGGGCGCGGACGGCTATGGCGCGGACGCCTTAAGCTGCGTTGCCGTGGCCAAGGATCTGATGACGGCGGCCTGAACGGCGCCTGTATCCGGAACCCTTGATCCATGACCGGCCCAACGAAAAAAGACTACCAACAGCGTTTGGACCGGATTTCCGGTATTTTTGGCGAAATACTGGGGCAGGCCCAGGGTCAGATGCAAGGGGAGGGGCGTTGTCCCTATCGCTCGGCCAAGGATGTCTGTACGGCGAAGTTCGGTTGCGCCAACCGCGAAAATCCCGGCGGCTCAGACCCCGTTCCCATGTGCGCCCATGACGGCACCCTGGATTTCCGCAGTGCCTGGGAAACCCGGCCGGAAAGCTATGGCAAAACCAAGGAGAAAATCGCCCAGGTGAGAGAGCAATCGGCTAAGGCCCGCAAAAACCGCCGGCAAGATCGCCGCGCCGGCATGGAGGGCAAACGGGCCGAGAACGTCAATCTGTTCGACCGCGCGGACGAAATTGGCCTGCGCCTGGCGTCTTCCTGCGGCCGCTACGGCGACTGCCATGAATGCATCATCAGCGTGACAAAGGGCGCCGAAGCATTGGCGCCGCGCACGGAAGCCGAGGCCTTTTTGGCGGAAAACTACCGTCTGGCCTGCCAGGCCGAGGTCATCGATGCGGGGGCCGAAATTACTTTCGAGCCGTTGATCCGCGACCCCCGCATTCTGCAAAGCGCCCTTGAGAAACCCGTGGCGCTGGCCCCGGCCATAACCCGCCAGGGCACGGACGTCCTGCGGGACGGCCAGGTGATCGACAAATTCCGCGGCCATATTTACGGCCTGGCCATTGATCTGGGCACCACCACCGTGGCCGCGAACCTGTTCGATCTCGAATCCGGGGCCGCCATCGCCACGGCTTCGTTTGAAAACCCGCAACGTTTTGGCGGCAGCGACGTCATGCACCGGATTTCCTACGACGGCGGTCCCCACCAGGGCGAGTTGCACAAGGTGATCATCAATGCCCTGAACCGGGAAATAGAGGGTCTTTGCCAGCAATTCGACTTCAAGCGCCGGGAAATCTACGAAATCGTCGTCGCCGGCAATTCCACCATGCGGGATCTGTTTTTCAAGGGCGATGTCCAGCCCATTGGTCAGCGGCCCTATAAATCCCCCGTGGAACTGGCATTTCTGGCCGGTGAGCGCGAGGACACGGCGCTTGTCATGGAGGCCCGCAAATTGGGCCTCCGGGCTCATCCCAAATGTCTGGTGCAGGGCTTGCCGTTGATTGCCAGCCATGTGGGCGGGGACGCCGCCGCCTCCCTCCTCGCCCTTGATCTGTCCCCGGACGCCGAAGAGGTCACCATGCTGGTGGACATGGGCACCAATACCGAGATCGTGCTGGCGGGCAGGGGCCGGCTCATGGTGGCCTCCTGCCCCGCCGGTCCGGCTTTCGAAGGCGGTCTGGTGCGCCATGGCATGGCCAGTTACCAGGGCGCCATTGAGGCGGTCAGGGAAAGCGGCGATGGCTTCGAGCTCCGCACTATTGGCGATTGCGTACCCGCCGGCCTTTGCGGCTCCGGCCTGATCGATGTATTGGCGGTGTTGCGCCGCAGCGGGCGCATGAACGAGAAGGGGGCCTTGGCGCGGAAAAAAGGGCAGCGCAACGCCGAGGTTATCATCGCGCCCGAACAGGGCATTACCATTTCCGGGCAGGATATCTCCCACCTGGCCCAGGCCAAGGCGGCATCCAACGCGGGGCAGCGTATTCTGATGGAACGTTTCGGCGTTGGCGTCGATGATATCAGCCGGCTGTATCTGGCGGGCGGCTTTGCCTCCCACGTAGACGTCGAAAATGCGGTGGCCATCGGGCTGTTGGCGCCGATTGCGCCGGAACGGGTCGTCAAGGCCGGAAACACGGCCCTGCAAGGCGCCTCGGAAGCTTTATTGAATACCGGCCGAAGGCGCGATCTGGACCAATTGGTCCGCCGTGCGGAGCATGTGGAGCTGGAAAGCGAGGCCAATTTTTTCGATATTTTCGTGGACGCCTGCTTCTTCAAGCCCATGGCGAATAATGTGAGGAAACCGCTATGAGGAAATCACTATGAAAATCGACGGCATGGACCGTGAATTCATCGTCATCGGGGAAAATGTGCATACTACCCGGGCGCTGTTGCGGCGCAATAAACGGGTGACCACGGACGAAACCGGCGCCGATGCGGTCTCTTACGTGGATGGCGCCGGCGAAACCCGGTTTTTGGTCCTTCCCGACGCCATCAAGGAGACCCAGGACTTCCAGGAAGGCCGGGTCAAACACGTCAAGGCGGCCCTGCAACAGGCCATGTTCGGGCAAGAAGAGGCGGGATTGGATTACATCGCCGCGATCGTGCGCCAGCAGGAAGCCGCGGGAGCCGATTTCCTGGATATAAACGTCGATGAGATCTCTCTGAAAAAAGAAGAACAAATCGAGGCCATGCTGTGGCTGACGGGCAGGGTCCAGGACATGGCGAGGCGGCCTTTATCCATCGATTCCTCCGATATGGACGTGATTACAGCCGGTTTGGCGGCCTATGACGGGCGCAACGGCCCAGCCATGCTGAATTCCGCGTCCATGGAGCGGCCGGGCGCCCTGGATCTGGCCCATGACCATGGCGCCGCCGTCATCGTCACCGCCGCCGGCAAGAGCGCCATGCCGGACGGCACCGAGGGCCGGGTCGCCAATGCCACCCTGATGATTGAAGCGGCCTTGAAAAAAGGTATCCCGGCCAAGCACATATACCTCGATCCCCTGGTTTTTCCCGTTGCCGTGGACCCTGAATACGGCCGTCATTGTCTGGATGCGATCCGCGAAATCCGCCGGCGTTTCGGCCCGGAAATGCACATTACGGGCGGTATCTCCAATTCTTCCTTCGGGGTACCGGCCCGCAAATACATCAACGAGGCGTTCCTGCGTCTGGCGGTCGAAGCGGGCGCCGACAGCGGCATCATGGACCCCGTGCAAAATGACCCCAATGCGGCCCTGGCGCCAGGGGAGCCGTCAAAAGGGCTTACCCTGGCCACCGACGTCGTGCTGGGCCAAGACCCAGATTGCGCCACCTACATCAAGGCCTGGCGCAAAAAAGAACTCATATAGCCCATCATCATTGCCTTTCCGGCCCGCCTGGGCCATGTTGCGGTTAGGTTATAATTACGGTCTTTCGGGCGGTTAGCTCAGCTGGTAGAGCGCCTCGTTTACACCGAGGAGGTCGGCGGTTCGAAACCGTCACCGCCCACCAAAATATGCCCGGTCATACCAAGGCATTTATTGCTACCTTTCAATACGTTATCTGATGTTTCTATGCATATATATTATGACAGTTTATTTGTCATAATATACATTATCGGATATTAAGGTCGATTTTGACATTCAGGGAATCGGGCTGTCGGAATCACACGGGCGAAAGAATTCCCAACCCGAAACAAATTTCAAAACACCAAATTGGAACCAAGTCCAACCCCAGTCCCCGGTTCATGAAAACGCCATGGTAGGGCAAAGTACTACCCGATTCGGAGCAGTATTCCGCCGATTCGTGTGGGTAGATAATCTGACCATTTCAGATGCTCATTATCGTGGCCACGGCGCCGGCAATTGCGAAATCCGTCGAGATGGTTATATTTTACAACCCATGAAACAGGTTTTATCCGAACTATCGCCCATGAACCGGCTGTTGGCCATCATGGCCCGCCTGCGGGACCCGGCAGAGGGCTGTCCGTGGGATTTGGAACAGGATTTCTCCTCCATCGCGCCCTACACGATCGAGGAGGCTTACGAGGTGGCGGACGCCATCGCGACCGGGAATATGAGCCACCTGCGGGACGAGTTGGGTGATCTGTTATTGCAGGTCGTCTTTCATGCCCAAATGGCCGCTGAACAACATTTCTTTGATTTCGAGGCCGTGGCCGACGCCATCTCGGAAAAAATGATCAGGCGCCATCCGCACATCTTTGAACCCGAGTTAGCGGCCCCGAATATTGAGAACATTGATGGATCGGCCGCCCAAACCCTGGCCTGGGAGGAACAAAAGGCGGCCGAGCGGGCGGCGGCGGCAAAGGTGGAGGGACGCCGGGCCTCGGCTCTGGACGGGGTCGCTAGCGCCCTGCCCGCCTTGACCCGCGCCTTGAAACTGCAAAAACGGGCCGCGCGGGTTGGTTTCGATTGGCCGGAAATCGCCCCGGTATTCGCCAAATTATCGGAAGAAACTGCGGAATTGCGGGCCGAAATGACAGCGCGGAATCAGGCGGGAATTGCCGAGGAAATGGGCGATCTGTTATTCAGCGTGGTCAATCTGGCCCGCCATCTCGACCTGGATCCCGAAGCCGCGCTGAGAGCCGGGAATGACAAGTTCGAGCGCCGCTTCCGCAGCCTCGAAACAGACCTCGCCGATCAAGGCGTCGATCCCGCTGAACTGGATATCGATGCGTTGGAGGCAGCCTGGCGAAACGCCAAAGGCAAAGAAATTACATAGGCTTACGATTAGTCTTTTAATCCAAACAGGGAACTGCGTAAATCCTTCCAGGCCCCGTCCCCCACCGCGGCCAGAAGCGGCCAGGCATGGTTGGTAACGTTGATATCGTAGGGACTGCCGTCAAGACGGGCGGTATAACCACCCGCTTCCGCCAAAATCAGCTGCCCCGGCGCGTGATCCCAGGGGTTGGTGCGCAGGTAGACGGCGTAATGCAGCCGGTCCTTCAGCATCAATTGATACTCCAGGCCCGCGCAATGGAGCACCAACAACGGCCCCACGGCATTGAAATTCCGCGCCGCCGTGGCGGCCAGCTCCCGATCATAACCAGACAGATGCAAACAGCCCGATAATCGGTTCAAGGCGGGCGGCGCCCCAATAACCGCCTTTTCGCCGCCCAGAGAGGCGCCGGAGCCTTTTTCGGCCATGGCCATGACATCATGCACCGGATCGTAGATCCAACCGCCCACGACCTCGCCACGGACCACCAGCGCCACCATGGTCGCAAATAAAGGCACGCCATGGGCATAATTGATGGTGCCGTCGATGGGATCGATGAGCCAGCAGGCCTCCTCGCCCCGCAAGGCTGCCAACAAAGCGGGGTTTTCCGATACCGCCTCTTCGCCCACCATGATGCTGCCCGGCATCAGCGCCGCGAGCGCGCGGTTCAGGGCCCGCTCGGTTTCAAGATCCGCCACGGTGACCAGGTCACCTGGCGTCTTCTCTTTGATTTCATGGGCTTGCAGGCTTTGAAAGCGTGGCAGGGCCTGGCTCTGGGCGGCCTCGACAATGGCCGCGGCGACGGCCCCGATGTCTGGCATTTGGAGCATAGGTTCATCTCCCCCAAACGAAAAAGGGGCTGCCCGTTGGCAGCCCCCTCCCCGTACTCAATACGCGTAGAAAAACAACAGCTTACATCATGCCGCCCATGTCGGGCATGGCCGGAC
>JAPYPT010000269.1 GCA_029937535.1 Alphaproteobacteria bacterium | reverse complement strand
CTGGGCGTGCCGGAATTTTCCGATGTCTGGTTCGGCATCCTCATCACCCTGCTCATGGAGGCGGCATTGATCACGCCGCCCATCGGGATCAATCTTTACGTGGTGCAGGGCATCCGTACCCGCGGCGGCAAGTTCAACGACGTGGCCATTGGCGCCATACCGTTCGTGTTTGCCATGCTGGCCATGATCGTCATGTTGATCACCTGGCCATCCATCGCGACCTGGCTGCCGACCCTGGTTTATCACTAGCGTTAGGGAATGACCGATGTCGTGGATCATCGGCGTTGACGTAGGCGGAACCTTCACCGACTTTCACGTCTACGACGATGAAAGCGGCGACCTGCGCATACATAAAACGCCCTCGACGCCGGACAATCCGGCCACCGCCGTGCTGCGCGGCCTGAACGAACTGGCCCAGGACATGGGCGGGGATTTAACGGCCGTTAGCCGCCTCTCCCACGGCACCACCATCGCCACCAACGCCATGATCCAGCGGCGCGGGGGCAAGGTTGCCCTGCTGGTCACGGAAGGCTTTCGCGATCTGCTGGAGATCGGCCGCCAGATCCGCCCCCATATGTTCAGCTTCCAACAAGACCACCCCGCCCCCCTGGTGCCGCGCGAGCGCCGCCTGGAAGCCGCCGAGCGGGTGCTATACGACGGCACGGTGCACCGCGCCCTGGGTGCCGAGGCCATTGAACGGGCCGTGGACGAGGTTCGCGATAGCGGCGCCGAATGCCTGGCCATCTGTCTGATTTTCGGCTTCATCAACCCCGATCACGAACAGCAATTGCGCGATGCCATCCAAACCGCGTTGCCGGATCTGCAGATCTCCATTTCATCCGAGGTGCAGCCGGAATTCCGCGAATATGAACGGCTTTCGACCACGGTTCTGAACGCCTATCTGCAGCCCATCATGGCATCCTATCTGAGTGAGTTCGAGGACCGGGTTGGTCAGATGATGCCCAATGCGACCCTCGGCATCAATCAATCCGCCGGCGGGCTGATGACGCCGGCCCGGGCCCGGCAATTGCCCATACGCACGGCGCTATCGGGCCCCGCCGCGGGCGTCGTCGGCGCCATCGATGCGGCCCGTTCGGCCGGCCTGGCCAATATCATCACTCTGGACATGGGCGGCACCTCGGCCGATGTCTGCCTGATCAGGGACCGCGAGGCGGACGTGGCCTACGACCGCTGGATCGAAGGTTATCCGGTACGCATCGCCAGCGTCGATGTGAACGCCGTGGGCGCGGGGGGCGGTTCCATCGCCTGGTTCGAGCGGGATGGATTGATGAAGGTGGGACCGCAAAGCGCCGGCGCCCACCCCGGCCCCGCCTGTTATGGCCAGGGCGGCACGGAACCGACCGTATCGGACGCCAATCTGGTGCTGGGGCGGCTCTCGCCCCAAGGGCTGTTGGGTGGCGGCATGGCCTTGGATGAGGCGGCGGCGCGCCAGGCTCTTGAGGGCGCGGCAGCCCGCCTCGGGATGACCATAGAGCGCACGGCCCACGGCCTGCTGGGCATCGTGGTGGCCAACATGGTGCGCGCCATCCGGACCATTTCGGTGGAGCGGGGCCATGATCCGCGCGACTTCGTCCTCCTCCCCTTCGGCGGCGCCGGCCCGCTGCATGCGGCGGACGTGGCGAGCGCGCTGGGCATATCCCGGATGCTGGTACCGCCCGCGCCGGGCATTCTCTGTGCCCGCGGGCTGGTGGTGTCCGACTTGCGGGAAGGCTTCGTGATCAGCCGTCTGACGCCGCTGACCGCCGCCTCCAAGACGGACATCGCGGCCAATCTGGCCGAACTGGCGGACCGGGCGGCGGCCTGGTTCGATCAGGCCGGCGTTGCGGCAGCGGCGCGGGAGACGCAGTACAGTCTGGACATGCGTTACATCGGGCAGAATTACGAATTGCAGGTGGAACTGGACGGGAATGGTGACGGGGAGGGGAGCAGCCTGGAGGTCTTGCACCAGGCATTCTTCGCCGTGCATGAACGCAACTACGGCTATCACAACCCCGATGATCCGGTTGAGGTCGTGAACCTGCGCGTCACCGCCATCGGCCGCCTGCCATCGCCCGACAGCGCGCCCGCCGCCCCAGGCACGGGCGCGGCGACCCCCCAGGGCCAACGCCCGGTGTGGTTTGATGGCGAGACAGCCTTGGACACCCCGGTCTATGACCGGGCCGCCTTGGGCGCCGGGCATGAATTCACCGGCCCCGCCGTCATTGAGCAACTGGATGCGACGACCCTGTTGGGCCCCGGCGATCGTTGCCGCGTCGATGAAGCCGGCAACTTGGTGGTGGAGTTTAACCATGACTGAAGTCGTGAGCGAACACGTGATGGACGCACCCGATCCCATCACCCTGGAAATCCTGCGCAATAGCCTGCGTTCGATCACCGATGAAACCTATATCGCCCTGACCAAGGCGGCCTATTCCACCAATATCAAGGAACGCCGGGACCATTCCACGGCCCTGACCGATGCCCAAGGCCGCCTGGTGGTACAGGCGGAAAATTCCCTGCCCATCCATCTCGCCTCCATGCTGGGGATGATGGAAGAATTGTTGGACAAATACCGCACCGAGGACATGGTGGAGGGCGATATCTTCGTCGCCAATGACCCCTATGTGGCGGGCGGCACCCATTTGCCCGACGTCAACCTGGCCATGCCCTGCTTCGCGGGCGGCCGCCTGCTCGGCTTCGTGTGCAATATCGCCCACCATGCGGATATCGGCGGCATGACGCCCGGCAGCATGGCCGGCGGCATGTCGGAGATTTATCAGGAAGGCTTGCGCATTCCCCTGGTGCGCCTCTTCGCGGGCGGTGAGTTGGTGCAGGACGTCTTCGATATTTTGCTCTTAAACGTGCGCGTGCCCCACGAGCGGCGCGGCGACTATTTCGCCCAGGTGGCAGCCTGCCGCCTGGGCGCGCGGCGCCTTGGTGAACTATCGGAGCGCTATGAGCCGGCCATGCTGGCCCGTTCCTTCGATGCCATCATGGACCGCACCGAGGCCCGAATACGCGACGGCATCGCCACTATCCCCGACGGCAGCTACAGCTTCACGGATCTGCTGGACAACGATGGCATGGGCACCGTCGATATTCCCATCTCGGTGCGGGTGGATGTTAGCGGCAGGGATATCTCGTTCGATTTCGCCGGCACGGGCGGCCAGATGAAGGGCAATTTCAACCTGACCTTCAACGCCACCCAATCAGCGGTCTATTACGTTTTGAAGGCCATGCTGGACCCGGACCTGCCCAACAATCACGGCCTGATCCGCGCCGTCGGGATCACCGCGCCCCTGGGCACCCTGGTCAACGCCGAGCACCCGGCGGCGGTGGCGGGCCGGGCCAATACCTCGCAACGGATCGTCGATGTGCTGATCGGCGCCCTGGCCCAGGCCCTGCCCGAACAGGCCGTGGGCGCGGCCAACGGCGCCAACGTCACGGCGGTGTTCTACGGCCACGATCCCCGACATGACCGCCCGTACGTTTATCTGGAAACCCTGGGCGGCGGCTTCGGCGGCCGCTTCACCAAGGACGGCAAGGACGGCGTGCAGGTGCATATCACCAACACCTCGAACCTGCCGGTGGAGGCGATCGAGGCGGAATATCCCCTGCTGGTGGAAAGCTATGGCCTGATCGAGGATTCAGGCGGCGCCGGCAAATACCGGGGCGGCATGGGCATCCGCCGCGTGGTCCGCCCCGTGGGCCACGAAACCGTATTCTCCGGCATGGGCGAACGTTTTGTGCATCACCCCTGGGGCATCTTCGGCGGCCAGCCCGGCGCCACGGGTAGGTTTTCAGTACAGGGCCCGAACCACAACGACGAAACCCTGCCCGACAAACCCAACCACGTCCCCCTGTCCCCCGACGACGCCCTAATCATCGAAACCCCCGGCGCCGGCGGCTACGGCGAGCCAAGCGAACGCGACCCCGAAGCATTGGCGGCGGACTACCGCAGCGGCAAATTCAGCGCCGAATACCTAGCCAAACACTACGGCTTCAACCCCCCCACCGAACAGGACTGAAGACACGCACAAGAATTATGGTGACCTGACCGCTTTTCGCCCGCCTTAAGCGGGCCGAAAGAGCGGATCATGTCACCCTAATTCGCTCTCTCGGAATGGGGGCGACTGTCAATTCGAGGCCTGACCCCGGAAACGTGTGACCCCGGAAATGCTTAAGTGAAGATGCGACCCCTTTATATGAACCTCGATATGGTAGCGATTTAGAAGTAGTCGTCAGGATCTGCCATCTCTGCAAAATCAGCCATTCGTTGAGGAGCCGTTGATTTGTCGCCTTCCACTTGTGATTGATCCACGTCAAGATATTGACGCATTCCGTCACTAGCATCCTTCTTATTTTGGTCAAATTCACTCTTCAAGACTATTGGCCGTTCAGCCCTAATCGCCTTTCCAAAAGCAAGAAACTCATATCGCCCAAGATTGGGAATGAGCCGAACATGCTGGCTACTATAAACGCTTTCGAGAAAGCCAAGACTGGTTTGGTCGATCAAACTATGGGTGAAAAATGTATTGCATTGCGACAAAATAGTCTTGCTGACCAATGCCGTTCGTTGTGTGATTACAACAAGACCGACACCATATTTTCGACCTTGCAAGGCAATCTGACCGATCCGACTCACAACCCATTGGGTATCGCGATCAAATCCCGAGCCAAATGTTTCTGGTATAATGGTGTGGGCTTCTTCCAGTACAATCATAATTTTTCGGGCGCGGCGATGTTTTTTGGCCCAGTCCATAATTGACGACAAATACATCTCGGTCAATCTCAAGCTAGCCTTGGTGTTTGCAATCTCAGCGAGCTCAAAAATTGCCAGATGTTTTTCGTCATCGCGAAGAAACGCATCAACCTGAGCCGCAGTTGAACCACTTAAATCGTCAGTGATTCTCTTGAGCGCTGGCTTCTGTGCCTGCCCCCCGTACTGGCCTGTTTCGACAGCATAGATTTTCTCCTCAAGATCGACCGCTTCCATTTCGGTCGGGCCCGGCAATTCAGGGTTAAGTTCGTTGAGTCGGTGGCGATATTCCCCTGTAAAGTCTACACAGAAGACCTTGACGTCGTTCGACGCTGCCTCGCGCACTACATCCAATGCCAGCTCGGTTTTGCCAGTGCCGGTGATCCCGAGTATGGCGGTATGGTACTCTACTAAATCATCAATGCTCGCAATTACACCGATATTGGTAGATGGTACTTTTCCGATTTCGAACTCACCTTCGGAAATCTTGGCTTCAGGGAAGTCTCGGTTTAGTGCGGCGAAAAGAGGTGTGTTCATGGTAGGTAGCCAAGGAAATTTGGTAAAGCCTCGTTCAGCTGAATAATTTCCCAGTTGCGCGGCCCTTACGATATGTGTTCCCCGTGGGTTTTGATCGAAACTTTCCTCGGCGGTCTCAGCGTCAAGAATTTGATAGAAAACATCTGCACCGTCGATTTTTGCAAAAACGACATTACCCTCAGCGAGTCCCGACGATGCTGCAACTTCGAAGCGAATCAGGCCAATGGACGAATTTTCGACTGTAAATCCAACTAGCTCCGCATCCTTAGTTCCGCTCATATTTTCGATGAATTCTGCCGCTTTTTCGGCGTCGTGGGACGCGCAAACATAACCTGTTGGTAAATCAATGTACTCTTGTAATGGTGCAATGCAGAGGCCGGTTCCAATTACCTCCACACCCTGCATTTGTGTAAAAAGGGCAAACACGAACCGTTGGCCGCCATCGGGCATTGCGGCTACATACAATGCCTTGGATTTCCAGCCGTCAGTCCGACTTAGGCGCACCCGAATGATGTTCGGGTGATCAATTCGGTCAATCGTACCGACTGTGGGTGTTGTTTCTCTCTCATCACCTTCAACTCGCCATTGACGCCAAGCATACATGATGCGTTGAACCGGTCGCCCCACCACAAATAGCACCCAAAGAAATATAAGCCATGCGGCCAGCGCGAGATTTTGTTGATACGTTCCTACAATGCTGATCAGCGCCGGCGGCGTATAAAGTGCTTCGCCGCCACCAAGAATCCCTGTTATACGAAAGGTGAATTTTCCGATTTTTGATCGATTGTCACGGTCGTACTGAAATAGCGTGAAGAGAGAAATTGATACGACAACGGTGCAGTAGGCATATGCCGCCCATCGGATAATATTGAGCTCTTGCTGGAACTGGGCGACGGACGTGAGGTCAATCGTGACAAGAATTACTCCCGCCGAGATGGCATTGACAAAGGCGTCGCGTGGCGGAACGAACCAAGGCGCAGATAGAAGTGTTAAGAACCACATTGCCAATGCGCTAAAGAGCCAAACACTTTCCAAACCACCCGTCGGCAATAGCCGACCCGAAGCTAAGAAATATGCAATGTAGACAACGATGAAGTTTGTGACGAGTATCTTTATGCGCTGTATCAGCGACAGATTATCATCTCCTTTGACCATAAAATCACTCTCCAATCGTAGACAAATGCCTAATTATCCGTGTTGGCTGCCCATCCCAAATCCAATTCACCAATTACCGGCTGTTACTGCAACGCAACAGTACAGTGTACGTGAGTAGTCTTCATAAAAAATTCCTCCCTCTACTAAAAGTTGAACGCACGTCAGTTTTTCTCCGCAGGCCCGAAGACCAAGGATCACGCAGAACAAGAGAATATTTTATTGAATTTTCTCTATATCGAAACAGCGAAAATCGGGGACGTAATCCGCTCTTTCGGCCCGCTTAAGGCGGGCGAAAAGCGGTTACGTCCCCGCTATTCTTGCGCTTAGTAGTCGCGGGCGGCGGCGTCGGGGGTGATGAAGCCTTCGGCTAGGTCGGCCTCGATGGCGGCGCGGGGGCGTTCGGTGGGGGGGCCGTAGCCGCCTCCTCCGGCTTCGATCATGGTGATGCGGTCGCCGGGTTGTAGTTCGTAGTGGCCTTTGGGATCGACGGTTTCGCCGTTGATGCGGTGTTCGCGGGCGCGGCCGGGCTGGCCGCCCATGAGGCCGAGGGGTGGGAAGTCGGTGC
>JAPYPT010000268.1 GCA_029937535.1 Alphaproteobacteria bacterium | reverse complement strand
CCGGTTTTTCCTTGGCCAGGCTTTGCAGATCCGTGAAATGCATGGCCCGTGGCTTGGCGGAAAAACATTCCGCCTCCGTCATCCCTTCAAGGCGCAGGCCGTGTGCCTGCATATGCTCCACATGGGCCGGCCAGGGATCGGCCAGGATGACCTCCATCCCGGCCTTGGCAAAATACCCGCCCACATAGGCGCCGACGGCGCCGGCGCCAATAATCAATATCCGTTCGTTCATGATCGCCCCAAAAATTTGTGTCTGAATTTTAAACTGGCCTGTCGCCCTCGATGGTCAATCGACGCATGCGCCGGCGTTGGCCGGGATAATCGTCGATGGCAAAGTGTTTCACGCGGCGATTATCCCACAACGCCAAGGACCCCACCTCCCAATGGAAGCGGCAGGTAAATTCCGGGCGCACGCAATGGTCGGCCAGATACTCGATCAGGGGATTGCTTTCCGCCTCGGTCATATCCTTGAGGCGGGCGGTATGACCCCTGCTGACGTACAGGCCCTTCCTGCCGGTTTCGGGATGGGTGCGGACGATGGGATGCTCCGCTTCCATATCGAATTGGTCGCTGTTCTTCGATTTCATCGCCGTGGCCGTCTTGAACGACGCCGCGCGCCCGCCACTGCGTTTCAGGGCGGCGGAGTTCACGCCGATGACCCCATCCAGCATCCCCTTCATGCCGTCCGACAGAGCCTCGTAGGCCAGGGTGGTGTTGGCGAACATGGTATCGCCACCCGTTTCCGGCACCTCGATCGCATACAGCATGGTGCCCAAGGGCGGCGTCTCCGCGTAGGCCATGTCGGAATGCCAACCGCCGCCGAAGTTTTTCGTGTCAGTCTCGGTCTTTAGAATTTCGAAGGCTTCAGGCGCCTCCCGTAACCCCTCCATGAACGGATATACCAGCAACGGGCCGAACCGGCGCCCGAAAGCGATCTGCTGATGGGGGTCTAGATTCTGATCACGGAAAAAGATCGCCCCGTGATCCAGAAATGCCTGATGGATCTCATCAAATGTCCGGTTGCTCAATTCGGCCGACAAATCCGGGCCGTGCAGCACGGCGCCCATGGCGCCGGACAAAATTTCCACATCTAGGGTTTGATAACCCATTGCGACGTCTCCTCGTGGTTTTGCCGCCATTGTGCCCGCTACCGGGCCCGGGCTCAAGCCCGGGAGAGGAGAGAACGTCATGTGCAGAAGGGGAACATATCTTTTGCAACCTTTTGCAGCATGGCGCAAAGGGGACCATTGGCGACTGCAACACCTGCCAGGACCTTGGTCTGCTGGCCATCCTCCCAAATCGACGGTTCGGCGGGGGCCTCATCAGCGGCGGCGACAAGGGTGCCTTCATACTGTTGGCGTAAGGTGACCTTGCCGGCTTCGTTGTAGACGTCCACTTCGCCATGCAACAACAATACCCCATTGCCGCCCTTGAGTTCGCCAGCCCAGAAATCCGTACCGCGGATGCCGATGGTGGCGTAGGGCATTTTGATCAGCAGCCCCGGCCGGCCGAGTTTTCCGGAGGTAAATCGCAGCGCGCCCTTCAACAAGGTAATGACGCCGCCCGTGTTGCTGTAGACAAATTCATCCAGCACCACCTCCGCCTCGGCGCCGATGGTCAACACGCTACCGTCCGTGAACCGCAGCACGGCGCGGGCGTTGGACCCCGTGGACACCTCTTCTTTTTGGAAAATAGGCAGGTTCCGCTGCAAATTCCGTGTCAGGCCGCCAAGGGAACCTTCAACCCTGGCGCGGGTCCGGGCCACGCCGCCGATCCTTACGTTGCTGGGGTCGATGGCGGCAATCCGGCGTTTCCCGTCGCCGGCGCTGGCACGCTTGAACATGCCATTGCCAGCATCCGTCGATGCGGGGAACCCAAGTAACATCGACGAAGCAACCAAAATCGCCAAAACGACAGCTAAATCACGTTTTTTCATGCCGGTTCCCGATCCGCGCTGACCACTCACGCCACGCCGGTGTCACCGATCGAAAAAAACGTTGTCTTTACCCAGAGCAATTTTCAATTAATCGAAGTCGCTATTGCAACTCAAGTGATTGGTTCAATTGCTCTTTTCTTAAGAGTCCGGGCATGTTTAAAAAGAACATGCTCTAGCAAGGCAACGGGATCATCTTTCAAAAAGACACTGACGTTGCCTTTAACTACGCCGAATAATCTAAGAATAAACAAACATACGTGGTTAGCCGGAATTAACCCTACCGGTCCCGAATACCCCGCTTGCCCTCGTTCATTTCCGTCATCAGCTCGATGGCCTCGTCGCGCCGCACCAGATCGGCGAACAAGGTGCGTTCGGCTGCTAGGCCGTCCGTGGGGGCAACCAGTTCCGATTGGCGCACCAGGCGCTTGATATAGGCCAGGGCGTGGGGCGATTTCGTGGTCAGTTCGTGGGCAATTTCCAGGGCACGATCGAGGACGGGGCCGTCGCAGCATTCGGTTACCAGGCCATGGGCGGCGGCTTCGCGCGGCGACAGGGTTTTACCCAACAAGGTCAGCTCCAATGTCTTGGCCTGGCCGATAATGCGGCTGAGGCGCTGGGTGCCGCCGGCGCCGGGCAGGATGCCCAGATTAATCTCGGGCAGACCCAGATGGTAGGGGCCGTCCTGGACGATGCGGAAATCGCAACGCAAAGCCATCTCGAACCCGCCGCCCATGGCGGTGCCGTTGATGGCGGCGATATAGGGCTTACGGCTATCCTCGATCCGGCGGTAATCGGTGTGCAGGGAGGGTTCGGGGACGGGATGGCTGAGATCAAAGGTGGCGCCCGCCTCGCGGAATGTGCGCCCCCTGGCTTCCAACGCCACAATGGTGAAGTGGCGGATGAATACGTCCGGTAAACCACCCGTCAGGATCACGGCGCGGACATCGTCGTCTCCTTCAACCGTATCCAGCATGGTTGTGAGCTCCGCCACGGTGTCCATGTCCATGTAACCGTCGGGCGGATTGGTGAACCGTACAATGGCCACTGCGGCGTCTTTTTCGATACTTATTTGCGGCATAACAATGCCTCCCTTACGTCCCTGTCATCGCCAAGGCCGACTTCGGCCAGAATTTCTTCCGTATGTTCGCCGATCAGTGGCGGCGGGTAGCGTACTCGCGCCGGGGTCCGGGCAAACCGCCAGGGAAAGCGCGGGGTGGAGATCTCGGTACCATCCCCGGCGGTCATTTCAAGGGTCATGCCCAAGGCCTTGGCCTGGCCGCTTTCGAAGGCCTCCTTGATGGACAGCACGGGGCCATGGGGGATGTCGTTTTCGATGAAAAATTCCAGCCATTCGGCGGTGGTCTTCTCCGCCATGGCCTCGACCACCACGGCGGTCATGGCGTTCTTGTTGATGGAACGGCCCCCGCCGGTGGCGAAGCGTTCATCGGTCTTCCATTCCGGGCGGCCGCAGAAATCAGCGAAACGGCGGAAGTCCTCGTTGCGGGAAACCAAAATCTGGATCTGCCCATCGGCGGTATCGAACAGGCCGTAGGGGGCGATGGCGGGATGGTGATTGCCCTCGGCCACGGGATCTTGGCCGGAGGCGAAATATTTTCCGGCCTGAACGGTCAGCATGGACATGGTCGCCTCCAGCAACGAGGTCCGCACCACCTGGCCCCGGCCGCTTTGCGCCCGCTCCATCAAGGCGCCCAGGATGCCGATGGTATTGCACAATCCGCCCATGACATCGGAGACGGCGATACCCGAACGGATCGGCCCGGTCTCGGGACTGCCCGTGATGGACATCAGGCCCGAATAACCCTGCACCAGTTGATCGACGCCGGAACGGTGACCCATGGGGCCCACATCGCCAAACGCCGATAGCCGCGCCACCACCAGGTGGGGGAAATCCCTCTCCAGCACCTCGTCGGTGAAGCCCATGGTATCAAAAATACCGGGGCGGAAGTTTTCCACCACCACATCCGCCGAGGCCATGAGCGCACGCAATAGCTTATCCCCGCCCGGCTTGCGCAGATCCACATGCAGGCTGCGTTTGTTACGATTGGCCGTGGTAAAATATCCGCCCATGTCGGGGCTGAAGGACGGCGCTTGCTGGCGCAGCATATCGCCCTGCCCCGTCTCCACCTTGATCACGTCCGCGCCCATATCGCCCAACAGCATGGGCCCCAGGGGTCCGGCGATCACCCGCCCCAGATCAATCACTCGAATTCCACTCAATGGCATCGCCGCCACTCCCTACTCCGTCAACAACGACGCCGATCATAGCAAGCCAGGCGGAAACCCACTAGCATGGAGGCCAAATTAAGGAGACGGATGAATGATGGACCATGCGCGCCGGCGGGCCATGGCGTTGGATTTCTGGGACGGCCCCGTTACCGCGCAGGCTCTTTCGTCGGGGCCCCGGGGCGACCGTTTTCGGGTCGACAATGGAGACGTGGAATATGCCGTCCGCATCGCCGCCGATCAGCCGGAACATGCGGTCTACCACTACGACGAAATTGCCGTCAGTCAGGCGGCCCACGGCGCCGGCCTTTCCCCCGCCCTGATCCACCATGAAGATGACGCCCTGGTGTTTGAAGACCTGAGGGGGGCGGCCACGGCGGATGCCGAGGCGCTGCGCCGGGAGGCGGGCATGCGCCGTCTCGTCGGCCTGTTGGGACAATGCCACCTGGACTTGCCAGGGCACCTGGAAGTGGCGGGACCGATGTTTTGGGTCTTTCAATTGAATCGCCGTTACGCCCGGATCATCATGCAGCACGGCGGCGCCCTGGCCCCGGAGCTGACCCGGCTGATGGCGTACAACGACGAGATGGAAAGTGCCGTTGGGCCTATTCGACCGGTTTTCTGCCACAACAATCTGGGCGTGGAGACAATCCTGGATGATGGCGAACGCTATTGGCTGATCGATTGGTGCCACGGCGGCTGGAACGACGGTCTGTACGATCTGGCCTGCCTGGCGGCCAATCTGAAGCTGGACGCGGGCGCCGAGGACGAAATGCTACGGCACTACCTGGCCCTGACCGAGGGCCCGTTGGACCAGACCAACAGGCGGAAATTCGCGGCCTGGAAATGCGCCGCGCTGCTATGGTCGGGCCTGTGGGGCGGGGTGGGAGAGATGTTCTCCGACCGGGATTTTGATTTTGCCGTTTACAGCAAGAAACGTCTCCATATGCTCGAGCGTGCCATCGTTCACTATCGCGGCATTTAGGAAGAAATACATACAAGGTGTAATATGAGCAAAATTCTCAATGACCCCACTATCGGCAAAAATTCCGAGCGCCTAAATGAATTGGCTTTTTCCTTTAAGAAAAGCCAGGCCCTGGCGGCGGCCGTGGAGTGCGGCCTGTTCACCGCCATTTCCCAAGGCGCCAGCACACCGGAGGAAATAGGCGGATTTTGCCAGATAGATCCCGAGACCGCCGACCGGCTGTTGATCATCTGCAAGGCCATGGACCTGATCGGCGAGGTGGATGGCCGCAACGTCAATCTGGCGGATGTAGAGCGGTTTTTGGTAAGGGAGACACCGACATACTTTGGCGACTATTTGCGCTTCACCATTGGTACCGAATACGACGAATGGCAGGGCTTTGCCGGGAACCTGCAAAACGTCAGCTCAGAAATACCGCCCCGCAAACTGTACGAAGGCGACCTGGATGACCCGGAACGGGCCCGGGAATTCACCGAGGCCGGCTATAACGCGTCCCTGCCGCTGGCCCATCGGCTGGCGAAGCGGTTTGATTTCTCGCGCTTTCATCACTGGCTGGATTTTGCCGGCGGTTCGGGTTGCTATGCCATCGCCGCCTGTGAAAGGCATCCGGATTTGCGGGTCACGGTCCGGGATCATCCCAACGTGGTGCCGGTGGCGAAAGACTTTATCGCCAAGCACGATTTGCAAGACCGTATCGAGGCCCAACCCGGCGATTTTCTAAAGCCGGAGGACTACGCCGGCGACCATGATCTGATCTCCTACATCACGCCGCTGCACTGGTATCTGCGCGACGATGTCATTGCAACCCTGCGCCATGCCCATGCGGCCCTGCCCTCGGGCGGCGGCATCCTGATTGTCGGCTATATGTTGAACGATGAACGTTCCGGGCCCGTGGACCCGGCCTTTTATCACCTGCAGGCGATCCGTGAAGGCCATTACACCGGCCATGTGCCGAGCGGGCCTGAATATGTCTCGTATCTGGAAGCCGCTGGCTTTACCGAGGCCCGCTATGAATGGCTGTTGCCGAACCGCCTGGGCCAGATCGAGGCGCGGAAGCCTTGATGAAAGTCGGGGCGCGCCTGACCACCCTGCCCGATGGCCGGCGGCCCCGCCGGGCGGCGTTGCAGGGCCGCACGATCGCGGTGGAACCGATCGACCCCGCCCGCCATGGCGACGATCTGTACCATGCCGCCTGCGGTCCCGAGGGCGACCCAACGGGCGGGATGTGGACCTATATGAGCTTCGGACCGTTCAAGGACGCGGCGGAATTCCGCACCTGGCTGGCGCCTCGGGACGAGAGTGAAGATCCCTTGGTTTTCGCCATTATCGACCGGGCCAGCGGCACGGCGCGGGGCATGGCCAGCTATCTGCGCATTGCCCCGCAATGGGCGAGCTGCGAGGTCGGCTCGATCTGGTTCGCGCCATCGCTGAAGCGCAGCCGCATGGCAAGCGAGGCCATGTATCTCATGGCACGCCATGTCATGGAAGATCTGGGCTATCGCCGCTATGAATGGAAATGCGACGCCCTGAACGCGGCCTCGCGCCGGGCGGCGTTACGCTATGGTTTCAGCTACGAAGGGCTATTCCGCCAGCATATGATCTACAAGGGCCGCAACCGCGACACCGCCTGGTTCGCCATGACCGATCAGGATTGGCCAAAGGTTAAAGCAGCCTTCGAAACCTGGTTGGCGGACGACAATTTCGACGGACAGGGACGGCAATTGCGCGGCCTGAAGGAAATCCGCGACACGCTCCCCTAGAGCATGTCTTCACAAAACATGCTCGGATTCTTAAGCAAAGAGCAATTGAACCAACGACTTGGATCGCAAGAGCGAATCCAATTAGTTGAAA